>NZ_CAXBFR010000011.1:0-41618 GCF_963975005.1 uncultured Flavobacterium sp. | reverse complement strand
CTGATAATTCGATATCTTTTGGAGTTGCTTTAACGGTTAAAGTTGTATTGTCTTTAAAACGTTTAGCTGTCTCTTTAATTACTGCAAAGGCTTCAGGAAGTATTTCATTTAATACTTTTTCTGTAATCTCATAAGCTTCTGCTTCTAAAACATCAATTGCTGCATAAATATCTTCTCTTGCATCAATGTCAGCTGTGTTATCAGCGTCTGTTTTAAGAGATTCAATTTTAGCATCTTTTTCTGCTCTTGCTAATTTTATTTTCTCTTTGAATTCAGCCGTTTTAGCTCTTAATTCATCGTGAGATAAGGCAGCTAAAGCTTTTTCAAAAGTGTGAACTTTAGCTACAAGTGGTTGAATGGCTTTAACGTCTTTTTCGGATTTATCACCCACAAAAGCCTTCAATATTGAATTTAAAAAACTCATAATAGTTTGTTTTATCTAATTGTTTGTAAATATAACCAAAAAAAAAGCCTCAAGTTGAGACTTTTTTGTTGTGATTATTTATTATTTTTAATACTCATCCTCGTTCCAAAGATAATCTTCGTCTGTTGGATAGTCTGGCCAAATTTCTTCCATTGATTCGTAGATCTCTCCTTCATCCTCAATTGACTGTAGATTTTCAACTACTTCTAATGGAGCTCCAGCTCTAATAGCGTAATCAATAAGCTCATCTTTGGTTGCTGGCCAAGGTGCATCACTTAAATATGACGCTAATTCTAATGTCCAATACATCTTTTATCGATTTAAATTTGTGCAAAAATAAATTTTTAACTTAAAAAGTCAAGTTTTTTTTGATTTATTTTATAATTATTTTTAAGAACGTTGTTTTTTTAGTGTTCAGTGTTCAGTTTTTAGTGTTTAGTAATTAGTATTAAAACACATATTTAATTGCATTAAACAGTAACTGATTACTGCTAACTGAATACTGCAAACTTACTTCCTTGGAATCCATTTTACTTCCTCAGCCTTTAAGTCTAAAGACAACTTTCGTGCCAACACAAAAAGATAGTCAGAAAGTCGGTTTAGATATGTCAAAACAAGTTCGTTTGTAGGCTCTAAGTCATTTAAATGGACAGCTAAACGTTCAGCTCTACGACAAACACAACGGGCAATATGACAATATGACACGGTTGTGTGTCCACCAGGCAAAACAAAATGTGTCATTTGTGGAAGGGATTCTTCCATAGTGTCAATTTCTTTTTCCAAGAACTCGATGTCAGTTTCAACTAAACCTAAATTTTGAAGTCTTGGTTGACCGTTTTTTAAAAGTTCTTTTTCTGGAGGTGTTGCTAAAATTGCGCCAACCGTAAATAATCGGTCTTGAACTTCGGCTAAAACTGTTTTGTAATGTGAATCTATTTCTTGGTCACGAATTAACCCTATGTATGAATTTAATTCATCTACGGTTCCATAACTTTCGATTCTTATATGATGTTTTGAAACTCTTGTGCCTCCAAAAAGGGCAGTGGTTCCTGTATCTCCTGTTTTTGTGTAAACTTTCATATTTTTAATTTATGAGTTTAGAAGTATAAAGGGTTAAGAGTTAAACGTAATATCTTTTAAATACTTAAACCTAGAACTTTTTAACCTATTTTTTATCTTTTTTGGTTGATTTTATTTCAAACGTTTTTTGATGATTCATGCTATTTGGATATATTTTATGCAAAACTTTTAAAACGATATATAAAATTATAATAATTGATAGTAGAATAATCATTTTTTTAAAGTTTTGCCTATTAAACATTTACCCTAGTAAACTTTTAACCATTTTTTTCAAAGATAGCCTAAAGTTTATAAAAGTAAAAATGATTTATCTGATAACCTTGATGGAAATGGCATCTCTCTATTCATAAGGAATAGAATTTACAGCAGGAAAATTGGCACTTAAAGACCAAGCTATTTACTTCTAAATTACTTGTTTTTTAGGTCACTTTCAATAACACCATCGCGTAAACGAATAATTCTGTGAGCATAAGCTGCAATATCTTCTTCGTGAGTTACTAAAATCACTGTGTTTCCGTTGGCATGAATATCATTGAAAAGACCCATGATTTCTAAAGAAGTTTTACTATCTAAGTTACCAGTTGGTTCATCGGCAAGAATGATAGATGGCTTGTTGACCAAAGCACGACCAACAGCTACACGCTGACGTTGTCCACCTGAAAGTTGGTTGGGTTTGTGATCCATTCGGTCTTCTAATCCAACTTGCGTTAATACATCGGTTGCACGTTCGTTTCTTTCTGATTTTGAGTAACCAGCATAAACCATAGGTAAAGCAACATTATCCAAAGCAGTTGTTCTTGGCATTAGGTTAAACGTTTGAAATACGAATCCGATTTCTGTGTTTCTGATGCCTGCTAATTCGTCGTCGTGCATCTCGCTGACTAATTTTCCGTTTAGCATGTATGAACCTGCGGTTGGTGTGTCTAGACAGCCTAAAATATTCATCAAAGTTGATTTTCCTGAACCAGATGGTCCCATTAAGGCAACATATTCTCCTTTTTGAATGGTTAAATCGATTCCTTTAAGTACATAAACAATTTCGTTTCCTAATGGAAAATCTCTTGTAATTCCTTTGATTTCTATTATGGGTTGTGACATTTTGATTTAGAATTTAAAATTTAGAATTTAGAATTCAGAAAATAGAACTCTTAACTAAACATAAGTAGAATTAAATGTAAAAATGTTACAAGTAATGAGCATTTTTTTGGAACACAGATTTAAGAAATTTGAATAATAGAAAGAAATCTTAGCGCACTTAGCGAAAAACTTTGCGTCTTTGCGGTTAAATTTTATACTCTAACTACAAAATGTTCTTTCTCTTGTTCTTGACGAAAGAAAACAAATCCCCATTGAAAAGTATCGATTGTGACTTTTACTTTTGGATGCTTTTTTATGACTTCCCAAGCTTCTTCCATGTCTATTGACCAATGAATATCATCAAAAATCCAAACAGTTTCGTTTGTTATTGTTGGAAGTAATAGTTCAAAATAATTTAATGTGGCTTTTTTGGAATGGTTACCGTCGAAGTAGATTAGTTTGCAGTGTTCAGTGTTCAGTTTGCAGTTAACTAGATAATCTTCAAATTTTGAGGTAATAAACTCAATGTTTGATAAATTTTGTAATAGACATTGATTTTGTGCAATTTCTTGGGTTTTTGCACAACCTTCTAACGTAGTTAGTTTTGCTTTTTTATTTCCTAACGATAGAGCAGAAGTGGCTAATCCTAAAGAAGTTCCTATTTCTAAAATAGTTGTAGGTTGAAAATAATTTACAACTCGGAATAGTAATTTGGCTCTTTTAGGAGAAATTCCAGCAGTATTTGCAATTTTGGATATTTGCCTTTTGTTGGATTTAAAAACTCTTGAACCTGCTCCGAAATCGGTGACTTCAATGAAGTTTTTGTTTGCTAATAAGGAATTTCTGTATTGCTTTAAGATTGAATATTCAGCATATTTTTTCTTATCGTAAAAACATTTTGTAATTAAACTATATACAAATGGTGAATGTACTCCATGTTGATTGCTGGAGTTTTTTAGGAATTTTAAATATGATTTAATTTGAAATAACATTTTTTTAATAGTGATAAGTGATTAGTAACTAGTAATTAGCTCGAATTCAGCTAATTAATAATCACTTTTTACTAGTTACTCATTTATTCCATTTTGGCTGATAATTCAAACCAACGTTCTTCTTTAGCTTCCATTTTTTTGATGATATTTTGTAACTCGTTTGCCTTTTTTTCAATGGCATCGTCTGCTACTTTACCATCAGTAAATAGTTGTTCAATTTTGCTTTTTTCGAATTCTAAATCTTTGATTTCTCTTTCGATTTTTTGATATTCTTTTTGCTCATTGAATGTTAAACTAGAGGTGTTATTTTGTTGTTTCCAATCTTTCTTTTCTGCTTTGTTGTCTTCTTTTTGTTGCACTTCTGCTGAATCTTCATAAGCTCTAAAGTCAGAATAATTTCCTGGGAAATCTTCTACTTCTCCTTCACCGCGGAAAACAAATAAGTGATCTACGATTTTATCCATGAAATATCTATCGTGAGAAACTACTAATAAATTTCCAGGGAAATCTAATAAGAAACTTTCTAATACGTTTAAAGTAACGATATCCAAGTCATTTGTCGGTTCATCCAGAATTAAGAAATTTGGATTCTGAATTAAAACGGTACATAAATACAAACGTTTTAATTCACCACCACTTAATTTTTCTACGAAATCATATTGTTTTTTGGCATCAAACAAAAAACGCTCTAATAATTGTGATGCCGAAATAATCTTTCCTTTTGTTAACGGAATATATTCACCATATTCTTTAATGATGTCAATTACTTTTTGTCCAGGTTTTGGATTGATACCACTTTGCGTGTAATATCCAATCTTTATAGTTTCACCAACAATTACCTTTCCAGAATCTGGCGGCATTGTTTGAGTCATAATGTTTAGGAAAGTTGATTTTCCTGTACCGTTTTTTCCGATAATTCCGATACGTTCTCCTCTTTGGAAAGCATACGTAAAATCATCTAAAATAACTCTGTCTTTGAAGCTTTTGTTTAGTTTAACCAATTCAATGATTTTGCTTCCCATTCGTTCCATGTTGATTTCAAGCTCCACTACATTTTCTTTTCTACGACTTTCTGCTTTTTCTTTAATTACATAAAAATCATCTTGACGCGATTTTGACTTGGTAGTTCTGGCTTTTGGTTGACGACGCATCCAAGCTAATTCTTTTACGAATAAGTTTTGAGCTTTGTCAACACTTGCATTCTCAGAAGCAATTCGCTCTTCTTTTTTCTCTAAGTAATAAGAATAGTTTCCTTTGTATTGGTATAATTTTCCGTTATCTAATTCGATGATTTCATTACAAACACGTTCTAAAAAGAAACGGTCGTGAGTAACCATAAATAATGTGATGTTTTCTTTTGCAAAATAACTTTCTAACCATTCAATCATCTCTAAATCTAAGTGATTGGTTGGTTCATCTAAAATCAATAAATCTGGACGACTAATTAAAATAATAGCTAAAGCTAAACGTTTCTTTTGTCCACCAGAAAGCCCTTTTACTTTTACTTTTAAATCGTCTAATTTAAGTTTAGAAAGAATTTGTTTGTATTGCGTTTCAAAATCCCAAGCATCATAGCGATCCATATCATCAAAAGCAAGTTGATATACTTCTTCATCTTCTGGGTTTTCTAATGCTTTTTCGTAGCGTTGAATAGCTTTTAAAACCTCATTATCTGAAGCAAAAATGCTTTCTTCAACTGTTAATTCGTCTTGTAAATTATTAGTTTGCGATAAAAAAGCCATTTTAATTTCCTTTCGAATAATAACCTGACCAGTATCTGGTTCGTCAAAACCATTCAACATGTTCATTATGGTTGTTTTTCCAGAACCATTTTTGGCAATAAAAGCTATTTTTTGGTCTTTGTTAATTCCAAACGAAATGTTTTCAAACAAAACACGTTCGCCATAAGCTTTTGATATATTTTCTACTGATAAGTAATTCACTGCGATTTTATTTTTTGCAAAAGTAAGGTTTTGTTTTAGGTTTAAATAATTTGGAAGTGAAGATTTTTTGTATATTTGATTATTAATCTAGTTCTATTGAGCAAAAAGGAAAATAAAAAGTTAGAAGAGCCTATTGAAATCTATGAAGTATCTCATAAAAGCGAGTTTCCTTTGAAAGATTTGAATCCCGTTTTAGTTCAGTTGATTGAAAAATCAAAAAAGAATCACGAATTAGGTGATGTTTTCTCTCATGAAAAAGCTATGGAAATCTACAAAGAAAAGATGTCTTCTAAATAATGAGATACACTGTTAATTGGGATATTGTTGCAATTGAATCTTTTATTGCAGAATCTAAATTTATTTTAAAAAAGTGGAATCAAAAAGAGGTTGATAATTTTGAACATTTAGTTCAATTAAATTTAGATAGAATTTCAATAAATCCTAAAATTGGAACATTTAATAAATTTTATAATATTAATTATTTAGTTATCTCAAAGCAAACTACTTTATATTATAATTTAAATGATTAAACTAAAATAATACAATTGTATTTGTTTTGGAATAATTTAAAAAACCCAAGCGATTTATTAAAATTACTTAAATAAAAAAAAAGCTGCCTTTTCAGACAGCTTTTGCTTCTTATTTTAAAACTTCAACTTCAATATGACTATCGTTAAAAATTTTGATAAATGATTTTGTATAATCTTCTTTTTTAGCTAAATATTGGTTTTCTAAAAACTTTTGTGGATTTACGGCAATCATAGGATACCAAGTACTTTGCACTTGAATTTGAATTTTGTGTCCTTTTTTAAACGTATGTAAAACATCTTGTAATCTAAAATTAACTTCAGTAGTTTGGTTTGGAGTTAATGCTTCTGGTTTTTCAAAACTAGTTCTGAAACGTGCTGGCATTACTTCACTACGAACCATTTGATGATAATTAGCATAAAGCACTTCAGGTTTGTCTGCATTTTGTGGTTCATCTGCAGGATAAATATCGATTAACTTCACAATGAAATCTGCATCAGAAGAAGAGGAAGCAATCTTTAATTTTGCCATAATTTCTCCAGCTAAAGTCATCTCTTCTGTTAAATAATCTGTTGTAAAGGTTATTACATCAGGTCTGTTTAAAGCAAAACGTTGGTCTTCACTCATGTAATTTCTTGGCGTAAAGCCATTATATTCTCCATAATTGATACTACTTGGTACTGGATTGTTTGGATCACTATAATATTCTGAATAAGAATTATTTTTAGATTTCTCTTTTTCTAATTTTCCATTTGAATTTAAATAGAAATTTAATTTTGAACTTTCTTTTGGAGGCCAATTAGTAAATTCATTCCACACTTTTTTTCCAGTATCAAACATATAAGCTTCAGGAAGTGCAACTGCATTTTTTGAATTCCCTTTTAAATAATGAGTAAAGAACTTATATTCAATATTTTTTTGATAGAAAGTAGCAATACTATCTCCAAAATAGATGTCATTATGAAAATGTTTTCCAGTTTCTCTTCCCCAACCACCATGAGAAAAAGGTCCCATTACAATTGTGTTTTTTGCTTTTGGACTTGTTTTTTCTATCGTTTTATAAATATTTAAGGGTCCCGCTAAGTCTTCTGCATCAAACCAACCACCAACTGTCATTACAGCATGATTGATGTTTTTTAAATGAGGTAATATATTTCTAGATTGCCAAAATTCGTCATAGTTTGGGTGTTCAATAATTTCTTGCATGAAGAAATTGTCTTTGTAATATTTGTCAGTTGCTTCTTTTACAGTTCCAAGTTCATTATAAAATATAGAACCATCTTTAGAAGTTGGTCTGATAAACTGGCTCATGTACCAACCGTCTTTTTCGGCTTTAGTTTTTTGAACGCCAAAAACAGGAAAAGTTCTAAAATATCCCATTACAAAAGCACCATTGTGATGAAAATCATCAAAAAAGAAATCTGAAATAGGAGCTTGAGGTGATGAAGCAACTAAAGCAGGATGATTGGCAATAGTTCCAACAGCTGTGTAAAAACCTGGATAAGAAGTTCCATATTGACCAACTTTTCCATTGTTGTTTTTGATGTTTTTCACTAACCAATCAACAGTGTCGTAAGTGTCTGTGCTTTCATCAACATCTTTTTTGGTTTTGTGCTCTACTTGAGGAGTCATGTTTGTAAAAGTGCCTTCACTCATATATCTTCCACGAACATCTTGATAGATAAAAATATATTTATCTTCTTCTAAAAAAGTACTTGGTCCAAGTGATTTCTTGAAATTTTCTTCACCATAAGGAGCAATGCTGTAGCATGTTCTTTGCATTAACATTGGATATTTTTTATCCTTAGAAATATCTTTTGGAGTGTAAATAGCCGTGTAAAGTTGTACCCCATCTCGCATTGGAATATATACTTCTTTTTTGTCATAATTTGATTTGATGTCTTCTTGTGAAAACATATTTAATGACATTAGAAGTAGTAATGTTTTTAATAAAAATTTCATTTTGAATCGTTATTTGGTTATTAATTAGGAGTATTTGTAATTTTGAACTTCGAAGATATTAAGATTTTCTCAATTAAATAAATTGTTGCTGTAAATAGTTTTAAACTTTATTTATATTCGCACTATGCAATTATCGGTAATCATTCTCAATTATAACGTTCGCTACTTTTTGGAGCAATGTGTTTTTAGTGTTCAAAAAGCACTTGAAGACATTGATGGTGAGATTATAGTGATTGATAATAATTCATCAGATGATAGTTGTGCCATGATGAAGGAGAAATTTCCGAATGTAAAACTCATAGAAAATAAAGAAAATTCAGGTTTTCCAAAAGGAAATAATATTGGTGTGGCAAAAGCAAAAGGTAAATATTTATGTATTTTAAATCCAGATACAGTTGTTGCAGAAAATACGTTTACTAAAATTCTGCAATCTGAATTCTGCAATCTGAATTCTGGAATAATAGGATGTAAATTAATTGACGGAACAGGTAATTTTTTGCCTGAATCAAAAAGAGGTGTTCCTACTCCTTGGGTTGCTTTTACAAAGATTTTTGGGTTGTATAAATTTCTTCCTAATTCAAGTTTTTTTAATAAATATTATGCCCAACATATTACTGAAAATCAATCAGGAAAGGTTGATATTTTGGTTGGAGCATTTATGATTATAAAACGTGATTTGTATAATAAAATTGGTGGCTTTGATCAAAATTGTTTCATGTATTCAGATGATATTGATTTGAGTTACATGGTTTTGAAATCTGGAAAAGAAAATTATTATTTTCATGAGACATCAGTTATTCATTATAAAGGAGAAAGCACAGTTCGTGATGGTTTGTACATGAAACGTTTTCGTGAAGCAATGCAGTTTTTCTATAAAAAGCATTTTAAGAAATCTGTTGTTTTTGATTTAATGATGCAATTTGGTGCTTTTGCATTTAGTGTGATTAAAAAAAATCAACAAAAAAACGAAAAAGTTGAAATTGATGAATACATAGTTTTTTCAAAAAATAATTTCTCCTTAAATTTGAATAAAAAAATCACTTATTTAACTGATTTTGATAAATTTAAAAATGATTTAAGCAAGAATTTTGAATTGATTTTTGATACAAATTCGTTTAGTTTTAAAGAGATTATAGCTTTTATGGAACTAAATAAGGCCAAGAATATTACATACAAGAACTATATAAAATCATCAAACTATTGTATTGGAAGTAATAATTCAAATGATAGAGGTGAAGTTATTCAAGGAATCCTAAATTAGTGAATCAATAAAAAAGAGTAATATATTTTTTGAATTCGAGTTAAATAGTCAAAACTTTTATTAATTTTGCAATCGAATCAAAAGAATCAAACGATATAGTAACAATATGGCAAAATTTGAATTAAAACTTCCTAAAATGGGAGAAAGTGTTGCAGAAGCTACCATTACAAATTGGTTAAAAAAGGTAGGTGAATCTATTGAAATGGATGAAGCTGTACTTGAAATCGCTACCGATAAAGTCGATAGTGAAGTGCCAAGTGAGGTTTCAGGTGTTTTGACGGAAATTCTTTTCAATGTTGATGATGTAGTTCAAGTCGGACAAACCATCGCGATTATTGAAACAGAAGGAGGAAGTGTTGCTGAACCAGTTTTAGCACCAATTCAATCAAGTGAACCTGTTGCTGCACAACAAATCGAAGAACAAATTTCGACTGCTAAAACAGATTTAAATTTCGTACCAGATTTTTCTGAATCAGATAAATTCTTTTCACCACTAGTAAAAAATATTGCTGCTGCTGAAGGAATTTCAGTTGCAGAATTAAATAATATTAACGGAACAGGTAAAGAAGGACGTATTACAAAAAACGATATTCTTGACTTTGTTGTTGCTAGAGGAAATGCACCAGTTGAAAAAGTTGTAGCTCAACAAGTTGCTCAAGTTCAACAACCAACTGCTAAAGTTGAAACTCCTAAATCAGCTCCAGTTTCAGTAAATGGTGGAGATGAAATCATTGAAATGGATAGAATGCGTAAGCTGATTTCGGGTTATATGGTTGCTTCTTTACAAACTTCTGCTCACGTTCAGTCATTTATTGAAGTGGATGTGACAAATATGTTTAAATGGAGAGAAAAAGTTAAAAATACTTTCGAAAAACGTGAAGGCGAAAAATTAACATTCACTCCTTTGTTCATGGAAGTTGTTGCAAAAACAATAAAAGATTTTCCAATGATAAATATTTCTGTTGATGGTGATTATATCATTAAAAAGAAAAATATCAATTTAGGAATGGCAGCAGCTTTACCTAACGGAAATTTAATTGTACCAGTTATCAAAAATGCTGATCAATTGAATTTAGTTGGAATGGCAAAAGCAGTTAACGATTTAGCTAACAGAGCAAGAACAGGAAAATTAAAACCAGACGATACACAAGGTGGAACATATACAGTAACAAACGTTGGAACATTTGGTTCAGTGTTTGGAACTCCAATTATCAATCAACCACAAGTAGGAATTCTAGCACTTGGAGCAATTAGAAAAGTTCCAGCAGTTATTGAAACTCCAGAAGGTGATTTTATTGGAATCCGTCAAAAAATGTTTTTATCACATAGTTATGACCATAGAGTAGTAGATGGAGCATTAGGTGGAAGTTTCGTTAAACGAGTAGCCGAATATCTTGAAGCTTGGGATATTAATAGAGAAATATAATTCAAATCAAAAACCGTCAAATTTGGCGGTTTTTTTTATAACTTGCTTTAAATTAAAGCACTACATATGAAAAGGTTTTTAGTTTTATGGATTGGTATTCTTTTTTTGTCTTTTTCATCAAAAGAAAACAAGTCTTATAAAAAAGGAATTGATTTTTTTAAAGGAACTTATACAGAAGCATTAGGCAAAGCCAAAGAAGAAAATAAACCCGTTTTTTTGGATGTTTATGCCAGTTGGTGTGGGCCATGTAAAAAGTTAAAAAAGACTACTTTTAAAGACGAAGCGGTTGGAGAATATTTTAATAAAAACTTCATTTGTATTGCAATTGATGGCGAAACGGAAGAAGGAAATGCAATTTTGGATAAATATAAAGTCAGAAGTTATCCTACTTTAATAATTGCTGATTATGAAGGTAATATGAGAACCAAAACAACTGGATTTGTAACGCCTCATATTTTAATAAATTTCGGAAAAAGAATTATTCCTTGATATTAACCTAAATTTATCATTTAAATTTTAGTGAAACAGTTTTCAAAAAATTATATTTGTCCTATAAAATTATATAATGGAATTAAAATTAACTAGACCTATCTGCTTTTTCGACCTTGAAACAACAGGAATAGACGTAGCAAAAGATAGAATCGTAGAAATATCAGTATTCAAAGTATATCCAAACGGAAATAAAGAAAGTAAAACGTGGTTGGTAAATCCAACTATTCCAATTCCACCACAAACAACTGCTGTACATGGAATTACAGATGAAAAAGTAGCCAATGAACCACCTTTTTCTGAATTAGCAACACAAGTTTATAACATGATTAAAGATTCAGATTTAGCTGGGTTTAACTCAGATAGATTTGATATTCCATTGTTAGCCGAAGAAATGCTTCGTGCTGGAGTTGATTTTGATATGAAAAATAGAGTTTCGGTAGATATTCAAACAATTTTCCATAAAAAAGAAGAAAGAACTTTAAGTGCTGGTTATAAATTTTATTGTGGTGAAAGTTTGGAAAATGCCCATTCAGCAGAAGCTGATACAATGGCAACGTATGAAATTTTAAAAGCACAATTAGACAGGTATCCAGATTTAGAAAACGATATGAAGGTTTTGTCTGAGTTTACGACAAGAAAACGTTCAGTAGATTTTGCTGGGTTCATTGCTTTAAACAAAGATAATCAAGAAATTTTCTCTTTCGGAAAACACAAAGGAGTTTTAGTTGATGATGTTTTAGATAAAGAACCAGGTTATTTCAGTTGGTTACAAAATGCTGATTTTCCACTGTATACTAAAAAAGTACTTACAGCCATTAAATTAAGAAAGTTAAACACTAAATAAGGTGTTCGTTTTTTAGGGTTCAGTAAGCAAACTGTTCACTAAAAACTGACCACTGACCACTTTGCTATGAAGATCATCTGTATCGGTCGAAATTACGCTGACCACATATCCGAACTCAATAACGAAAAACCAACAGAACCTGTTATCTTTTTGAAACCTGACACAGCTCCAATTCTTAAAAAATTTCCATTTGTGATCCCGGCTTTTAGTAAAGATGTGCACCATGAAGTAGAAATTTTGGTTAAGATTTGTAAGGTTGGAAAATATATTAGTCCAAAATTTGCACATGCTTACTATGAAGAAATTGGATTAGGAATCGATTTTACAGCAAGAGATGTTCAGGCTGAGTTAAAAGCAAAAGGATTGCCTTGGGAAAAAGCAAAAGCATTTGATGGTTCTGCTATGATTGGAGAATTTTTACCAAAAGAAGAATTTAAATCATTAGAAAACATTAACTTTGAATTGCATTCAAACGGAAATATTGTGCAACAAGGAAATACAAGTCTAATGTTGTGGAAAATTGATGAATTGATTTCTTATGTTTCACAATATTTTACCTTAAAAAAAGGTGATATTATTTTCACTGGAACACCAAAAGGAGTAGCTCAAGTAAAAAATGGTGATGAACTAACAGGTTTTATCGAAGGAAAACAACTATTTAAAATTCAAGTTAAATAATGGCAATACATTATAATCTAGCTAAGGTATATGATATATCCTCAAATGATGTCGAATTTGTTAATCAAATACTGACTCTTTTTTTGGAAGAAGTTCCATTTGAGTTAAAACAAATGAAAGAAGGGATAAAGATAAAAGACTTTAAAAAAACCTACGCTGCAGCTCATAAAATTAAACCGACACTTGATTTATTAGGGGTAGATTTAGCTTATGAAGAAGTCAATCAAATTATGGCTTGGACTAAAAAAGAAGGCAAGAAAAAAGAGGTAAAAGAAGTTTTTAAATTACTTAAGGAGCAAGTTGATTTAGCTTCAAAAGAAATTAGAAAAAACCATAATATAAAATAGGTATGCAGGCAACAATTGTTACTATTGGTGATGAAATTCTAATAGGTCAAATTGTAGATTCTAATTCGTCATATATAGCAAAAGCTTTAGATAAAATCGGAATTGCAACACATGAAATGCTTTCAATATCAGATGATAAAGAGCATATTATTTCTACATTTCAAAAACTTCAAAATAAAGTAAATGTCGTAATTATTACAGGTGGATTAGGTCCAACAAAAGATGATATTACCAAAAAAACTTTTTGTGATTACTTCAATGATTTTCTTGTTGAAGATGCTAACGTTTTAAAACACGTTACTGATATTATTGAAGGTTTTTACAAAAGACCAATTACACAATTAAATAAAGATCAAGCGCTTGTTCCATCAAAAGCTAAGATTTTGTTCAATAAAATGGGAACAGCACCAGGTATGTGGATGGAACATGAAAACACCATTTTTATTTCTTTACCAGGAGTTCCTTATGAAATGAAATACTTGATGGATAATGAAGTGATTCCAAATTTAATGCAAAAGTTTGAAAGACCATTTATTGTACATCAAACCATTATGACATATGGAAGAGGCGAGAGTATGGTGGCTGAACAAATTGAAGATTGGGAAGATAACTTACCATCATTTGTTAAATTAGCTTATTTACCAAGTCCAGGAAGAGTACGTTTGCGATTAACAGCTCGTGGAATAGATGAAGATATCTTAAAAGAAGCTATCAAAAATCAAGTGGAAACTTTAATTCCTTTAATTGGAGATATAATTGTAGGTTTTGAAGAAGATGATTCAATAGAAGTTGTTCTAGGAAGAAAATTAAAAGAAAAAGGACTTACAATTGCAACGGCAGAAAGTTGTACTGGTGGTAAAATTGGGCAAATGTTGGCTGCTATTGGAGGTGCATCTGCTTATTATAAAGGTAGTTTAGTAACATACGCAACACAATCAAAAATAGATGTTTTAAAGGTTTTAAAAAAGACTATTGAAAAGCACTCAGTTGTAAGTGAAGAAGTTGCATTAGAAATGGTGAAGAATGTGAAGCAAATTATGCAGTCTGATTATGCAATTGCTACAACAGGAAATGCAGGTCCATCTAAAGGAGATTCTGAGGCTGATTTAGGAGTTGTATATATTGCAATAGCTACACCAAATAGCGTTTTTGTAGAGCGATTTGAGTTTGGACAACCAAGAGAAAAAGTAATCGATAGGGCTGTAAATAAAGCCTTTGAAATGGTATATAAAGAAATTTAAAAAAAAGAATAAACTTTGTTTGTATATTAATATAAATTTTGTTTCTTTGCACCCTTATTTAGAATAACGATAAAAAGATTTCAATAATGTCAAGAGTTTGTGAACTTACAGGAAAAAGAGCGATGACCGGAAACAATGTTTCTCACGCTATGAATAAGACAAAGAGAAAATTCTCTGTGAACTTATTTAAAAAACGTTTTTATGTTGCAGAAGAAGATAAGTGGGTTACTTTGAAAGTATCTGCTGCTGCTTTAAAAACAATAAACAAAATAGGTATTACTGCTGCGATGAAAAAAGCAAAAGCTAACGGACTGAAATTTTAATCCGAAAACCTCTAAAAAAAATATAAAAAGATGGCAAAGAAAGGTAATAGAATACAAGTTATTTTAGAGTGTACTGAGCATAAAGCTTCTGGTGTAGCTGGGACTTCTCGTTATATCACTACTAAAAATAAAAAAAACACTCCAGACAGATTGGAAATTAAAAAATTCAATGCTGTTTTGAAAAGAGTAACAGTTCACAAAGAAATAAAATAATAAGAAATTTTACTTTTTGTAAAACTTCATAAAATATTCAATTATGGCAAAGAAAACCGTAGCAACATTACAAACAGCTTCAAAAAGATTAACCAAAGCAATCAAAATGGTTAAGTCTCCCAAGACTGGTGCTTATACTTTCGTTGAGTCAGTTATGGCTCTAGAACTTGTTGACGAGTTCTTAAAAAAGAAATAAGACAATAAAATAATATATAGAAAAGCTGCTTTCGTTTGAAAGTAGCTTTTTTATTTTTACATTTGTTTGAAATTTAATAATCTTACCAAATGAGTTTTTTTAAAAAGATATTTTCTTCAGATAAAAAAGACCAAAACCTAAGTGAAGAGGCAAAGCAAACTTTAGATAAAGGTTTAGAGAAGTCTAAATCTTCATTTTTTTCAAAATTATCTAAAGCAGTTGCCGGAAAATCTAAAGTTGATGATGAGGTTTTAGATAATTTAGAAGAAATTTTAGTTTCTTCTGATGTTGGTGTAAACACAACATTAAAAATTATTGAACGTATTGAAAAGCGTGTTGCTAATGATAAATATTTAGGAACAGACGAATTAAACAAAATCCTTCGTGAAGAAATTGCTGGTTTGTTATCTGAAACTAATCAAGGTAATCAAACTGAATTTAACATTCCAAAAATTGGTGAACCTTATGTAATAATGGTTGTTGGTGTAAATGGTGTTGGAAAAACAACTACTATTGGAAAGTTAGCATCACAATATAAAAAAGCAGGTTATAATGTTGTTCTTGGAGCAGCAGATACGTTTAGAGCAGCTGCAATTGACCAACTTCAAATTTGGGCTGATAGAGTTGGAGTTCCAATTGTAAAACAAAAAATGGGAAGTGATCCTGCCTCTGTAGCATTCGATACTTTAGAATCTGCAGTAAAACAAAATGCTGATGTTGTAATTATTGATACAGCTGGACGTTTGCATAATAAAATCAATTTGATGAATGAATTGACTAAAGTAAAACGAGTAATGCAAAAAGTGGTTGCAGATGCACCACATGATGTAATGTTAGTTTTAGATGGTTCAACAGGTCAAAATGCATTCGAACAAGCCAAACAATTTACTGCAGCAACAGAAGTGACAAGTTTAGCTGTTACAAAATTAGATGGAACAGCAAAAGGTGGAGTTGTAATTGGAATTTCCGATCAATTTCAAATTCCGGTAAAATATATAGGTGTTGGTGAAGGAATTGATGACCTTCAGGTTTTTAACAAAATAGAGTTTGTAGATTCATTTTTTAAATAATTATATGGATAAATCGCTTTTAAGAAGTCCTTTAGTAATAGCAATCATCGCTATTGTACTAGCTTTAATCCCTTTTCTTTTTGATAACGAAAACATATTAGTTTTGCTAAGATTGCTTTCTTTTGTGTTGTTTTTTTATGCAATACATCTGTTATTTGTATCAAAAAAAATAGCTAAAAAATAAGCATAAATCAAACCGTTAAGAAATTAGTTTACTAGATAAAGTAGTTTGATTTCTTAATGGTTTAACTATTTCTTAGTTTTTTAATTAATTGATAAAAGCATTAATTTTTCCCCAAAGCACATTGTCAAAATCAGATAAAGCAAAATTTGTTTCATCAGCTGAATTCCCCATTCTTATAATTACCATTTTTTTACTTGGTACGACATAAATCTTTTGATCATCTTTGCCTAAAGCACAATACATGTCACTTGGAGCATTTGGTATTAAACTTCCACTAAATTCAAATTGACTTTGCGGTAAATGATAACTTGATTTTCCATTTAACCACCATAAATAGCCATAAGCTTGATTAATATTTTGCGAAGTGTTTGTAGCAGCATTTAAAAAATTCTCATTTATAATTTGAGTTGAATTCCATTTTCCTTTCGCATAAATCATTAAGCCAAAACGAGCCATACTTCTAGTGTTACTCCAATAAACATTTTCTGTCACTGTTGAAAGCCATGCTCCACTCATGCCTATTGGGTTTTTTAACTTTGTATTAAAGTAGTTATCCCATGTTTGATTTGCAGATTGTGAAATAACATCTTGTAATTTAAAAAACACTCCGTGATATGCCCACCTTGAGCCAGCATCAGCTAAGTACTGTAAGTCAGCAGTAGTTACTCCATTGTTTGAATCATCTAAACCTGAGGTCATAGATAATAAATTTTTGCAGGTAATTAAATTTTCTTTAGCTAAAGGAGCACTCGTCCAACCAGTGCCTAAATAATCAGATACTTTATTGTTAATATTTATTAAACCTTCTTGTTCAGCAATACCACTTACTGCAGTCGTTAATGTTTTTCCAGCACTAGCCCAATACCAAGGAGTTGTAGCTGTATGAGTGCCAAAATAATGTTCTACTACAATTTTTCCATCATGAAGAATAATAAAGCTTTTGCTGTTTTTTAATTCTAAATAATCTAATAAAGGCTGTAAATTGTTTTCGTTCCAACTTAATTCACTTATCGATTTTGTTTCCCAAATATCAGATCCATTTTGAGGAAAGTAAATGTTCTCTGAAGCAGGATCATTCACGCTTATTTCATCATCTTTAGAACATGAAATTAGGAGGATAAGAATTGGGATAATAATAGCTATTTTTTTCATAATTGAGGAATTTAACTTTAATACCTTTATTAGACAATTAAAGTATAAAATAGTTTAATCAGAAACTAAATATTTGTAATTTAGTACAATATTTAAATTATGAAGGTAAAGTTATTATTTGCAATAGCATTCGTTTTTTTGGTTTCGTGCAAACAAGCTGTAAAAGAAACTGATATCCAAAATCTTAGTGGTTATTGGGAAATTGAAAAAGTAATTCTTCCTGATGGAGAAGACAAAGAATATAAAGCAAGCGAGACCTTCGATTTTTTTGAAATTAAAGGAGATTCTGGTACAAGAAGAAAAGGAATGCAACAATTTGATGGGACATTTTTAACAAATGATGTTTCGGAAGCCTTTACAATAGAAGTTAAAGATGGAAATTATTACATAAACTATAAGACTGATTTTGCAAAATGGGAAGAAGAAATTCTATCGATAAGTAAAGAAAAACTTGTTGTAAAAAATAAAAATCAACTAGAATACCATTACAAAAGGCCTGTTTTATTTACAAAAAAATAACTTTAGTTTTGACTAGGTTTTATAGATTGTAGCAAAACATATTTTCAATATACATTTTACGATATACATTAATAATGGCAAAGCGATTTAACGAAGAACATTCCATGGAGGACATTCTAAAAGAATTTATTCAAGTCAATAAATTAGATTCAGGAATGGATAAAGTAGATGTAGAACAAGCTTGGAAAAACCTTATGGGAAATGGCGTGAATAATTATACAGAAGAAGTTTTGCTAAAAAAAACTACTTTATACGTAAAACTCTCCTCCGCAGTTCTGCGAAACGAATTAAGTTATGGAAAAGACAAAATCATAAAAATGATTAATGAAGAAATGGGTAAAGAAGTAGTAAAGTCTTTAGTTTTGAGATAAAACAAAGAAATCCCAAAATAAATTGAGATTTCTTTTAACTAATTAAGAACATTTTTCAATAAAACAAACGCCAATTAAAATTGTGCTGTTTCCGTTGAACCCTTCATGGCTACAGTTGATGATAATCCAGCTGTAACTGTATTTTGTACTTCATCAAAATAAGTTGTTCCTACAAAATTTTGATGTTTAACAGCTCTAAAACCTTCGGCTTGTAAAGCAAATTCTTTTTCTTGTAATTCTGAATATCCTGCCATTCCTTTTTTCTTATAAGCTAAAGCTAATTCAAACATAGAGGTATTTAGTGCATGGAATCCGGCTAAAGTTATAAATTGGAATTTATAGCCCATTTTAGCAATATCTTCTCTAAAAGTTTCCATTTGAGCAACCGATAATTTTGCCGCCCAGTTAAAGGATGGAGAACAGTTATAGGCTAATAATTTTCCTGGAAATTTAGCATGAATTGCTTCAGCGAATTTTCTTGCCTCCTCAATATCAGGTGTCGAAGTTTCTAACCAAATTAGATCTGCAAAAGGGGCGTAGGATAATCCTCTGTCAATACCTTGCTCTATTCCTGCATTTACGTGAAAAAAGCCTTCTAGAGTTCTTTCTCCAGTCAAAAACTTTCTATCTCTTTCGTCAATATCACTAGTTAATAAATTGGCTGCATCAGCATCTGTTCTTGCTACAATTAATGTGGGAACATTCATCGTGTCAGCAGCTAATCTAGCAGCAACTAGTTTGTTTATTGCTTCTTGAGTTGGAACTAAAACTTTTCCTCCTAAATGCCCACATTTTTTTGCCGACGAAAGTTGGTCTTCAAAATGAACACCAGCTGCACCAGCTTCAATCATAGCTTTCATCAATTCAAAAGCATTTAAATTTCCTCCAAAACCTGCTTCAGCATCAGCAACAATAGGAACTAAATAGTCTTTTTTATTTTCAACTCCATTTACGGATTGAATTTGATCTGCACGCAATAAAGCATTATTTATTCTTTTGACAACCTGAGGAACACTATTTACAGGATATAAAGATTGATCAGGATACATTTCTCCAGCTACATTTGCGTCAGCAGCTACTTGCCAACCACTTAAATAAATTGCTTCTAATCCAGCATCAACTTCTTGAATGGCTTGATTTCCAGTTAAAGCACCAAGGCCAGCAACCCATTCTTGATTGTTTAATTTATGCCAAAGAACTTCAGCTCCACGACGAGCAATAGAATATTCAATTTGGTAAGAACCTTGTAATGTAATTACTTTTTCTGCAGAATATGGTCTTTCAATACCTTTCCATCTTGGGTTTGTAGTCCAATCTGTAACTAATTGTTGAATTCTTGCATTTGTTTTCATAATTTTGTTGTGATTTTTGAATGGTTATTTATAATTATTTGAATTTACTGTCAGGTGTTCTAGCACCTGGCAGTTTTTTTTAGTCTATATATTGGTAAGCTTTTAGGGTTAAAAAATCATCTAACTCTTTATTTAAAATCATTTCTGAGAATAATTTTGTAGCTAAATCAAATTTTCCATTAGCATATCTTATTTCACCTACATAGGTTTTGATGGTATTTAATTCTTCTTTAATGATTTGATTATATAATTCAGCTGTACATTTTTCTCCGTTTTCAAGAATTACTTCCTTGTTTAACCAATTCCATAATTGTGCTCTTGAAATTTCAGCTGTAGCTGCATCTTCCATTAAATTGTATAATGCTGCTGCTCCAACACCCATTAACCAGGATTCTATATATAATATTCCAACGTTAATATTTTTATGAACCCCTTTTAATGTTACAGTTCCTTTTGGTAATTCTAGTAACTGCTCTTCTGTGATATTAATTTCTGGTCGTTTTATATGGAGGTGATTTTTAGTAGTCATAAATTCATTGAAAACATTCATTGCTAAAGGAACTAATCCAGGATGAGCAACCCATGTTCCATCATGACCATTTTTGACTTCACGTATTTTGTCAGCTTTTACTTTTTCAAAGGCCATTTTATTGGCTTCTTCATCATTTTTTATTGGAATTTGAGCTGCCATTCCTCCAATAGCTAAAACATTCCTTTTATGACAAATCTGTATAACTCTTAGTGAATAAGCTTCCATAAATGGACTTGCCATTGTTACTTGATCTCTGTCAGGAACTATAAAATCAGTATGATTTTTTAATTTTTTAATGTATGAAAAAATATAATCCCAACGACCACAATTTAAGCCAGCCATATGATCTCTTAGTTCATAAATTATTTCATCTAATTGAAAACTAGCCGTTATGGTTTCAATTAAAACTGTAGCCTTAATGGATTTTTGAGGAATGTTTATATACTCTTGAGCAAAAACAAATACATCATTCCACCATCGTGCTTCTTCATAATGTTCCAGTTTTGGTAAGTAGAAGTAAGGCGCTAAACCTTGTGATATTTGAGTTTTAGCATTGTGATAAAAGAATAAGCCAAAATCGACCAAAGCACCAGAAAGAAATTCTTCATTTAGTTTTAAATGTTTTTCTTCTAAATGCAATCCTCTTGGGCGAACTAATAATGTTGCTGTTTCATTATTAAGGTTGTATTTTTTACCGTTTTGCTCTAGGGAAATCGTTTTATCTATAGCGTCTTTTAAGTTTTGTTGCCCTTCGATTAAGTTGGACCAAGTTGGTGAGCAACTGTCTTCAAAATCTGCCATGAAAACTTTTGCTCCCGAATTTAAAGCATTAATCACCATTTTTCTGTCAACTGGTCCTGTGATTTCAACTCTTCTGTCTAAAAGAATTTCTGGAATTGGAGCAGCTGTCCAATTTGATGTTCTAATATGTTCGGTTTCTGTTGGAAATTTTGGTTTTTCTCCTTGATCAAATTTTTGTTGTTGGATTTTTCTTTTTGCTAAAAGTTCGATTCTTTGTGAATTGAATTTAACATGAAGCGCTTCTAAAAAAGTTAAGGCTTCTTCTGTAAGTATTGAATTAGCTTCGGAATGATTAACAACTTGAACATTATTTTGTGTTACTGTTTTCATAGTAATGGAAATTAAATGATTAGCTGGGACAATATTATAAAAAAATAAATTACAAAACAAGCGAACGTTCGCTAAAATGTAAAAATAATTTTTAGTAGTGTTTTTTATTTTGATTTAATGTATATTTGTTGCTATAAGTAACCAAGTATTATGCTTTAAATTAGCTTAGTGAAAGGTTTAATGTAGAAAAAATGATAGAAGAAGAATATATTCGATTGATTTTTGGATTAAAATTAAAGCAATTAAGAACAGATAAAAATTTATCATTATTTGGCTTAGCTAAAGTTACTGGACTTTCAAAATCGTATTTAAATGAAATTGAAAAAGGTAAAAAATATCCAAAACGTGATAAAATATTAGTATTGTCAGAAGCTTTAGACACTACTTATGACCAAATGGTTTCTTTAAAGTTGGATAAAAACTTAGCTCCAATTGGAGAAATATTGCAATCGCGAATCTTAAAAGAAATTCCGTTAGAAGTTTTTGGAATAAAAGAAAGTAATTTAATTGATATAATTGCAGAAGCACCAATAAAAGTCAATGCTTTTATCAGTACCCTTTTTGAAATTGCAAAACATTATAATTTAACGCGTGAAAGTTTTTTTCTAGCGGCTTTACGTTCATACCAAGAAGCTAATAATAATTATTTTGAAGAAATTGAAGTGCAAGTCGAAAAATTTGCCAAAGCTTATTCGATAGACTTAAATAAACGTTTACTGGTTGAAGACTTAGAAGAGATTTTAGTTGAAGAATATGGTTACACTATTAATAATGAAGAGTTAACCCAACATACTGAATTGAATAGTTTACGTTCGGTTTTTGTGCCAACTTCTAAAACTTTATTGGTTTCATCGGAAACAGATAATTCACAAAGAATGTTTATTTATGCCAAAGAAATTGCTTATAATTTCTTAGAAATTTCAGATAGACTTTATACTTTTTCTTGGATAAAATTTGAGAGTTTTGATCAGGTTTTAAATAATTTTATGGCTTCGTATTTTGCAGGTTCGTTATTAATTCCACGTAAAATATTAGTTAAAGAATTAAAGATGTTTTTTGAAAATAAAGAATTTATTGCCGAAGATTTTCAAAAATTAATGGATAAATTCACAGATTCACCTGAAACTTTCTACCAACGTTTAACAAATGTATTGCCTAAAGATTTTAATTTAAAAAACTTATTTTTCTTGCGTTTTTCACATAAGCCAGAAAGAAATGATATTCAACTGACAAAAGAGTTGCATATTACAAATCTGCTAGAACCACATGCAAACGAAAGAAATGAACATTATTGCAGACGATGGGTTTCTATAAAAACGTTACAAAAGATTGCTACTTCAAAGGATTCGCATTTGTTAGATTATCAAATATCTTCTTATCAACACACTGAAAATAGATATTTAGTACTTTCATCTGCTACGAAAGATCCGTTTAGAAAAGGATATTTTAGAAGTATCTCATTGGGAATTTTAATTTCGTCTCATTCTATAAATAAAATTAGTTTTTTACAAGATGCTACTATTCCTATAAGGCAAGTTGGAGTGACATGTGAATCTTGTTCCGTTTCTGATTGTTTAGAAAGAGTAGCTCCTCCTAGAAATTTGGAACGAAAACAACGATTTGCTAAAACAGACAAAGTTGTAACAGAAATTATGGAAAAATTTAAATAAAAAAATCCCGTTTCAATGAAGAAGCGGGATTTTATATTTTTTGTTGAAACTATTCACTAGAACATTTCTCTTCCAGAAAAATGAAAAGCACCTTCAATAGCAGCATTTTCATCAGAATCAGAACCGTGAACTGCATTTTCACCCATTGAAGTAGCGTATTTATTACGAATAGTTCCTTCAGCAGCATCAGCAGGATTTGTAGCACCAATTAAAGTTCTAAAATCAGCAACAGCATTTTCTTTTTCTAAGATAGCAGCCACAATTGGACCTCTTGTCATAAACTCAACTAATTCACCATAAAATGGTCTTTCAGCGTGAACAGCATAAAATTCTTTAGCGTCAGCTATGGTTAATTGTGTTAATTTCATTGCTACAATTCTGAAACCACCTTCAGTAATCATATTTAAAATTCCACCGATGTGTCCGTTTTCAACACCATCTGGTTTAATCATTGTAAAAGTCCTATTTGTTGCCATAGCTTTTTTATTTTTTTTTAATTCGAGTGCAAAAGTAAGCATTTAATCTGAATTCATTTCAGATTCTTTTGAACTTTACTAAAAACTTACTTTAAAAATAATTTGAAGCGAATGGCTTGGGCTTTTTAAGCGATGTATTTCCTGCTATCCATTCCAATCTCTTCGAGGATTTCCATTCCTATCAGGGCTAGAAGAGTAAATTTTATTGTCTATTTACTTAGTAAGTTGTTTAGTTTTCTATTAAAATTGAGTAATAACAAAATTGTGAATATCTATTTGTTAAAAAATAGTAGTTCTTTTTTCTTTAAAATTATCTTTGGCA
This sequence comes from uncultured Flavobacterium sp., assembly GCF_963975005.1. GTDB lineage: Bacteria > Bacteroidota > Bacteroidia > Flavobacteriales > Flavobacteriaceae > Flavobacterium. Next base: position 17,812 of record NZ_CAXBFR010000011.1, on the reverse strand, counting down.
TTCTTAAAAATAAAAATAAAAGATATGAGTGCAACTTGGTATGAGTGTAAAGTAAAGTATAGAAAAATTGATGAGAATGGCGTACAAAAAATAGCAACCGAACCTTATTTAGTTGATGCAATGTCATATACAGAAGCAGAAAGAAGAATTAATGAAGAAATGTCAGCTTATGTTAGTGAAGAATTTAAGATAACTAATATTAAAGTAGCTAATTATGCTGAAATTCATCCTTTTGAAAAAGCGGATAGATGGTTTAGGTCTAAAGTTTCATTAATAGCCTATGACGAAGAAAGTGGAAAAGAACGTAAATCAAATATGTATTTATTAATACAAGCAAATGATGTTAAGGAAGCGTATGATAATACCATTCACGCGATGAAAAATACTATGGGTGATTATACTGTTCCAGCTATTTCAGAATCAGCCATTATGGATGTTTTTCCCTATTTTAGTGGAGAAGAAGGAGATTTAGAAAAGTTAGAAAAATTCAATTTAGTGAAAGATTCTAAAATTGAAGTTGATATAATGGAAGATCCTTTGGACATTGAAGAAGTTGATTCAGAAGTAATCTTAGAAGAAGAAATAACCGAAGAATAAAACAAAAAAACCTCATTTGAACTTAATCTAATGAGGTTTTTTATTAAAAGTCTCTTATAATTATAGTACTATAATTGTAAATTCATTTTCCAAGGATTTCAAATCCTCAAATAACTTGTCAATTAATTTTGGTCCAAATTCTAAATAATATTCAGAGAAATTGGCTTTTCGTTCTTGTAAACTTTGTTTAGGAAATAATTCGTCTTGTAAAGAAGTTATGCGTTCTAGTTTTTCAGCTAGAACTCTTTTTTCAGCTTTTAGCAAACGTTTTTCTAGATTTTCTAATCCTTTTGTTTGTTTAACTTCTTGAGCTTTTACAGCGCCAACGAATGATTTATCTGTTGTAGCTGCAATTTCGTATAAGTTTTCAAATTGCTTTTTCAAATTTACTTTTTGAGAAGTAAAATCTATATCAAAATTGGATAATTCTTTTGTCTTATTTGATGTTAAATCTTCTTGTTTGCTGAATAAATCAGCCCAAGTCAATGCTAACTTATCTGCTTTGTCAACTTGTTTACTTGTTGCAATTAAAACTGAATTGCGTAATAAAAGCATTGGAAAAGTTACATTATTAGCTTCAAAATTTGATTTCAATTCTAACCAATAAGCCAATTCACCACCACCACCAATATAACATAAATTTGGTAAAATTACTTCTTGATACAAAGGACGTAAAATTACATTTGGACTAAATTTTTCGGGATGATTTTCTAATTCTGCTAAAATTTCACTTTCCGAAAAAATATAATTTGTATTTAAAACTTTAAAAGTATTATCTTCAAAAACGATTCGTTCACGCAACTTATCTTCAATATAAAACAAGTTAATTTCACGAGGATTTACTTGAATTTTGTATTCCGTTAAAAGTTCGTTAGTTTTCAAAACCTCTTCACTTGATGTCTGATTAACTAATTCTTCTTTCGCAAAAGGAACAAACAATTGTTTTAGATTTTTATTATCACCATCTAAAATTACCAATCCTTTTTCTTTAAAGATTGCATTAGCAATATAACGAGTTGCGTCAGCTAAATTATTGTGTTTTAAATAGCCTTTTTCAAATAATTGTTTTAAAAAAGTTGCGTTTTCTCCTAAACCTAATTCATCCGAAAATTGGTCAAAAACTTCTTTTAAACCTTCAGTCGTTAATCTTCCAACAGGACCAAAACTTTCTTTTTGCCATTTAATTTTGTTTTCTTTAAACCAAAAATGATTGATTTCTTCAAAATCATGATCTTCAGTTGCCATCCAATAAATCGGCACAAAATTTTGGTTTGGATTTTCTTTTTTCAACTGCTCACAAAGGTTTATTGTTGAAATAATTTTATACAAAAAATATAAGGGTCCAGTGAATAAATTCAACTGGTGACCTGTTGTAATTGTGAAAGTGTTCTCTTTGTTTAAGAGTTTTATATTGTTTAAAGTTGCTTCAGAAGTTTCAAAGTTTTGGTATTGATTGTTTAAGGAATCAACTAGAGTTTTTCTGTTTTCAATGGGAAAGTTGTTTTGCTTTTCTTGAATTTGTTCAGAAAAATGTTCCAACTTCGGAAACCTATTGTACAATGCTTTTAAATTGGTTTTTTCGTCTAAATAATCGTTCATTAATTTAGAGAAATATCCTGATTTTTGATAGCTTATACAGTCAGATGGCATAGTTTTAATTTTTTGTAAAAATACAGAAAATATGACAAACTTAATTTGGTTTAACTAAGTATTAAGTTTTTATCGTTTCATAGCAAAATGCCCTCTAAATTCTTTACCATTTTGTCTTGTTACTAAAAACCAATAATCAGTTGAAGGTAAATCTTTTCCGTTTAACTTTCCATCCCAACTTTCAAAACTATTCATTGTTTTTAGAAGTTTTCCGTATCTGTCAAAAATAGCTATTTTAAAATTAGGTTCTTTTTGTGACAGTCTCACTTTCCAAAAATCATTGAAACCATCTCCATTTGGAGTGAAAAATTTAGGATACATTAATAAATAAAAATCATCCTTAATAATTCCGCAACCATTTACATCTTTAATAAACACATCATATTCGCCACTTTCTAAACCTAAAAAAACGTTGCTTGTTTGATAATTTATACCATCTAAGGAGTAAACATAATTTCCAATACTAGAATTTGTTAATAAAACAGACATTATATTGTTGTTGTCAGTCCAATCTTCTGTGTTTATTGTTAAAATTTTTGCAGGATTTGATAGAACTACACTAATATTTTTTGTGGTTGAGCATATTATTGCTCCATGATTTTGAGTTACGGTTAAAGAATAATTGCCAGTTTGATTGACTATTATTGATTGTGTCGTTTCACCGGTCGACCATAAGTAGCTATCAAAATACTGACTTTCACTTAATAATACAGAATAATTCTCACATAGATAGAATTTATCTGCTATTGTTGGAATCGGAGTTTGAATTAAAGTTAAGTCTAATTCACTAATATTTGCACATCCATTAATGTCTTTAACAGTGACATAAATAATTTTATTAGGAGTGTTTAAATTATAATTCGTAGGTGATTGAATTTTATCACTATTAAGTTGATTTAGAGCTCCATTATATGTGTTGTAATAATTAAAAGTGTGATTTGCACTATTTGCAACAAAATATGAATTATATAGAGTTAGGTTGACTAATTCATTACTGTTATTTTGGTTATCACAAATTAATGTAGCATAATTAAAAACTGACGGTAAGGGAAGAAAGCTTGAATATACCGTTGCGTAGGAAGTTAAACTATAACAGTTAATCCCCTTTTTTACATTTAATTGATAAGTTAATCCTCCGCCTATTAAATTAGTTAAAATGTTAGAGGTTGACCAAGTTAATCCGTTATCAAAACTATATTCGTCACCAATTGTATTTATTACTATTGAAGCATAAGTATTACAACCAGCATTATTAATAGTATAATTTGGATATGTGTTTTCTAAACTAGTTAAATATACATAGGTAGTTGGTGAAGTACATCCAAGGGAATTCTTGATTTTTAATAAATAACTACCTGAAGTTAAATTATCAAAAGTAGCTGCAGTTTGCCAAGTTGTTCCTCCATCAATACTATAAAAATCAGATTGAGAAGTGAAAATTATACTTCCTAGATTACTACAATAAGGTGGACTAAACTGATAAGTTGGATTACTTAAAAACTCCGCTTGAAAGACAACACTATTAAAGTTTGAAATACATCCATTTGCATCTTTTGTTCTAATTTGATAGGTTCCAATTGGAAGATTTGTAGCAGTATTGTTTGTTGACCATGTTAAACCATTATCAAAACTATATTCAGAAGCAGCAGTTGTAATAGTAATTGAGCCTAAACTATTGCAATTTGTAGGTTGAGTACTAGAATAAAATGGATAATCACTTAAAAAAGGTAAAATATTTACAGTAGTGTTGTAAGAATAACAATTATTTATTGTTCTAATTTGAACTAGATATGTCCCTGTATTTAGATTTGAACTACTATTATTAGTAGTCCAAGTAACACCTCCATCAAAACTATATTCTGCTGCTGGACTTGTAATTTCAATTGTACCTGTTCCAATAAAACAAGTTGGTTGGGTAATTTCTAATGTGGGTGAAACAGCAACTTGACTAGGTATAATCGTAACAGAACCAGATGCTGCACAGCCGTCTGTATCTATTACAGTAACACTATAAGTGCCCGTAGCGGATACTGAAATTGTTTGTGTAGTTTCTCCTGTTGACCAAAGATATGAAACACCTGAATTTGCCGACAAATTAGTGCTCCCACTACAAACATTTAAGATACCAGATATTGAAGCATATGGATTTTTAACAACAACTTGAAAGGCTATTATTTTATAACAATTTGCATCTTTTGTAATTCGTACATACAAAGTTGATGTATAACTTTCAAAACTTGTAGGTATTGTAATTGGGTTCGTGTTATTTGTAGCATCAGGTAAAGTAGAAAAATATGATAGTGTTAAACCAGTCTGTATTCCTATTATTTGATTTTTAACCAATGTTAAATCAAAAATATCTTTTCCATCAGAATTTGTGTCGCACATTTTTAATGTACCAGTTTGTATTGGGAAATTGCAATCGGTTGTACAATTTAAAAATGATATATCCCAACCAATGTTTGCATCAGGATCTGTTGCAGAATTAAAAGTTGTACCCGAACAATTTGTTTGATTGATGTTGTAATTTATGGTAGCACTTACATTGTAGTTTCCAGTTGTAATGTTTGGTAGGTTTGCTGCCGTTAATTCAAAACAAAAAGTATTGTTTGTTAAGTTTAAATTGGTTGGAGTAGAACTTGTATATATTATAGCATTGTTATTATTATATACGTTTAAAGTAATTCCATTAACATTTGCTGCTACACCACCAGAATTTGGAATTGTAAATGTTCCACAAACATTAATAGGTAAAGTAGGGCAAATTTGAAACAATGGATTTAACTCAATACTACCTTGCAAATTCTCGTCAGAATGTGCTAAACACATGTCATCAATATATGCATATCCAAAATGTCCTCCTAAGCCACAACGGGCAGCTGTCATTTCTATTGTAAATTCTTCATTATTTGGAATAGAAGATATATTTAAAGTTCCTGTTTGCCAGTTAGGAGTAAACAAAACTATGCTTCCGGCTTCATAACTTGGAGCTTGAGTAAAAATGCAGTTAGTAGGATCTCCAATCAAACAAAATTCGTCTGCTATTGTGCCATTCGAACGGATAATTCTAACTTTAAAAAAAGGTTGTTCATTTTGATGTTCAGGACCCTCAATAGTTTGCAATACTACCTTGTAGTTTAATATAATTTGATTTTCATTATTTGTTTTAAATCTTTTAGCTTGAACTATCCCTGATGTACTATAAGAATTCTTGAAATTTATTTTTAATGCGTATTGATCAAAAGCATTGATATTGCCTATAAAATCGTCTATGAAATTAGATGGTACTGTGCTTGACATCAAAGAAGTCTGTGATGGATTGTACTGAGGAATAGTATTATTTGCAGTAACCATAGGTGTACTACATTGCGTTGGATTTAAAGGATTTTCTGTTGTATAACTGAAATCTTTCAAGTAATTAGAACCAGATATAACTTCAAATTCTTCAAAATTACTGTTACTACACAAGTGTACTGGATTAGCAAGCCTAAACTTTAATTTTGGAGCATTAATTTCTGCTTCTAATTCTTTTTTATCAAGAAAAATTTTACGTTGAATTGAATCTGTTAATATTTTTCCGGAATGATCTTCTAAAATTCTTTCGCTTTGTGATGTTACTTTTCCAATTGTGTTCTTATTCGTTTGACTGTATGATAAACTAACAAATAAAAATGAAAAAATTAAGAAAATTTTACTCATAAGGTTTTTTTTACAAAAATATAGAATTTAACTAAAAAATAACTATTAATGGAATGATTTTTTTTAAAAAAAATAAAGACACTATTTTTCTTAGAATTAAAGTGTTTTTTTTAAAGTGAATTAATTAAATGTAATAAATCCTTTTCTATAATACCAGATTTAATATGTTGTTTATGTATTAGTTGTATTTTTTCTTGTTAAATTGATTTTATCGTTTCATGGCAAAATGTCCTCTAAATTCTTTTCCATTTTGTCTAGTTACAACGAACCAATAATCATCAGAAGGCAAGTCTTTTCCGTTTAATTTCCCATCCCAGCTTTCAGAACTATTCATTGTTTTTAACAGTTTTCCATACCTGTCAAATATTGCAATTTTTAGATTTCTTTCTTTTTGAGAAAATTTAATTTTCCAAGTATCATTATATGAATCACCATTTGGAGTAAAGAATTTTGGATACATTAATAAATAAACTTCCTCAGAACTAATTCCGCAACCATTAGTGTCTTTTACAAAAACAGTATATTCACCACTTTCTAATCCATAGAAAACATTACTGTTTTGATAATTTATACCATCAAGAGAATAAACATAATTTCCAACACTTGAATTTGATAGTAAAACAGTAATCGTATTGTTATTGTCAGACCAATCAGCTGTAATAATTTGAGAAACTGTAGCAGTATTAGAATTTACAACCGAAAAGTTTTTGGTTGATGAGCAACTTATTCCATTGTGATTTTCTGTTACGGTAACTGAATAGTTTCCGGCTTGAGAAACAATAATTGATTGTGTGGTTGCATTAGTTGACCAAGTATAACTATCAAAACCATTTCCAGCGTTTATAGTTATTGAAGTTCCTTCGCAAATAGGCATTATATCATCAATTGTAATTCTAGGTTTACTTACTAAAGTCAGTTTTAATTCAACAACTTGATGACATCCATTTTGGGAATCAATTCTAACGAAAATTGTACTTGTGCCAATAGTCAAATTGTAATTTGAAACATTATTTATTTGGTCAGAAGTTACTTGATTTTCAGCAGCATTTAATGAGTTGTAATAACTGAAAGTGTTTCCAGTTACAGCAATATAGTAACTATTATAATTAGTTAAGTTAATTGATTCAGAACCATCATTTAAATCATCACAAAGTGTTTCTTGATAATCAACAGCGTTTAATGTGTTGATTAAGTCGATTAGTACTTCAAACCTTGTTGGACTTTCACAACCATTCACAGTTTGAGTCGCAAAATAAGAAGTGTTATTTGCAAGAATTGTCGAATTTAATAATGGTGAAGTTGAAGTATTATCTGCATACCAAATAATATTTGTTCCATTTATTGAAACATCAGCTAAAGTTGCATTTTGTGTACTGCAAAAAGTTTGATTTGCACCTCCAATTGGAGCAGCAGTATTTTGAATATTTACTAAAACTTGAGTTCTATCACTTTCACAACCATCAATTGTTTGAGTAGCATAATAAGTTACTCCATTTTGTAAAACTGTATTTATTGGCAAAATATTTCCACCAGTTTGAGCATCGTACCAAGTTATATTTTGACCTGTGATTGTTATGTTATTTATGGTTGGATTATCTTGAAAACAAAATGTTTGTGGTGTTGTTAATATAGGAGGGCTTACAGAAGTTATTGTTACTGTAATCATAACTCTATCACTTTCACAATTATTTAATGTTTGTGAAACATAATAATTGGTGTTATTAACTAAAAATGTATTATTTGTTAAAGGAGTGCTGCTGATTAAAGAATCATACCATTTAATATTTTGTCCATTAACTATTAAATCAGAAATTTTAGCATTTTCACTTTCACAGAAAACTTGATTTGTAGTTTGAGGAGCTAAAGGTGTTTGATTTATATGCACAGTTACTTCTAAACGAGAAATACTTGGAGCACAGTTTCCTGTTTGTTTTTCTGCAAAATAACTTGCACCATTAATTAAAGATGTTGAACTGGGTAATTGTGCAGTTGAAATAGATGAACTATACCATTTAATTATTCCTGAATTAGGAGTTAAGTCTGAAATGGTTAGGTTTTGGTTTGAACAAAAATATTGATCAGCATCACCTATTGGTGGTGTTGTATCACAATTTCCGAGTTTAAGAATGAAGCCACTTAAATTTGAAGAACTCATTATATAACTTTGGTTTGGGTTTGGATTAAAATCATATCCCCAACTATTAAATGAACCGCCAATTACAGTATCACCTAGATAATCTTTTAAAATATATTGAGGGTTTGTTACTCTTGTAGTGTTAAAACTATCTGTTAAAGTTCCATCTAAATCAAATTTAAAAATTTTACCATACGAATATGATGTTGATTGGACTGGTGTTATTTGGTTATTCAGATTATCTAAGTAAGTAGTTCCTCCTAAATATATAAGATAACTTAATTCACCATTATTTAAATCCATAGAATGTATTTTTTGTTGCTCATCACCATAAAACCGTCTATCCCAAACATGATTACCATTTGAGTTTAGTTTAAGTAAAAGTCCATCTAGGCCAAAATATGAATTTAACGTTATTGTTATATTTGGAAATGTAACAGTAGAGTTAGCCATAAAATGAGAAAAAAAATAGATGTTGTTATTAGAATCTATTTTAATACTTTTATCTTCAAAACTACCAATACCAGAATTATAAGTAAATAATTTTCTGAACCATATTTCTTGTGAATTTGAATCAATTTTCAAAATGAATTCATTATAAAAATTACTAGTAATTGTTTGATTTAAATAAGTCATAGTTTGATCAAAATTCCCCTTAAGTATTATATTATTGTCATTGTCACAAACTATTGAATGGGGAAAAATATGGTTACCTTGAAAAATTTTATCCCAAATTTCAATTAAATTGGTTCCGTTTTTTAATATTACTATGTTACCATTTAATATTCCTGTCGAAATTATGTTGTTAGAATTATCTATAGTAGATTCATATAAGTAGGTACTTGGATAAAACTTACCATTAATAAAATTACCATTGTAATCAAGTTTTACAATATATCCACCAGTACTTTGAGAAGGATTATTTATTAAAAAGTCAACGTTTGGATCAGGATTTAAATCTATTACTTGACCTGTGGCTGTTCCTGTAATAATAATATTTTGGTCATTGTCAAATATAATTGAGGTACAGTTAGTTTGGTCTCCAAAATTTAATTTTTTTGCCCAAATAAAATTTTTATTTTCATCAAGTTTTAATAAGAAGCCATTAGTGTCGTATATATTAGAAGTAGTTAAGCTATTTGTAATAACACTATCGTCAAAATCGGATGTACCCGTAAAAGCTCCAACAGAAAAAATATTTCCTGTATTATCTGTGGCTATTGATCTAATCGCTGTTAAAGTAGAAGTAGATACATTTTTAGTTCTATATGCCCACATAAAGTCTTGTGAATGAAGTTCACTACAAAAAATACAAATGAAAAGTAAAAAAAGTTTTTTCATGGAAAATTTTTTAGAAAATCAAATATATAAATAACTTTCAAATTAAAAAGTAAATAATTCTACCTTTGCAAAAACATTACCCTTGCAAAACATACTCTTAATCACACCACCTTTTACCCAACTGAATACACCGTATCCAGCAACAGCTTATATAAAAGGCTTTTTAAATACCAAAAACATCGAAGCCTTTCAAATGGATTTAGGTATAGAAGTGATTTTAAAGATGTTTTCAAAAGAAGGATTAGAAAATTTATTTGCTATTTCAGGGGAAAGAGTTTCAGAAAATTGCCTACGAATTTATGCACTTCAAAACGAATACATAAGTACAATTGACAATGTAATTTCATTTCTACAAGGAAAAAATCCAACGTTAGCCAGACAAATTTGTAGTGGTAATTTTTTACCAGAAGCATCTCGTTTTGATCAAGTAGATGATTTGGAATACGCTTTTGGTTCTATGGGAATGCAAGACAAAGCCAAGCATTTAGCGACTTTATATTTAGAAGATTTATCCGATTTTATTGTAGAATGTGTAGATGAAAATTTTGGTTTCAGTCGTTATGCTGAACGATTAGGAAGAAGTGCCAATTCGTTTGATGAATTATACAGTGAATTACAAAAAGAAACTACGTTTATAGATAAAATTACGCTCCAACTTTTAGAAGAAAGAGTAGCAAATATCCAACCAAAATTAATCTGTTTTTCGGTTCCATTTCCTGGGAATTTATACAGTGCTTTTAGATGTGCTCAATTTTTAAAAGCCAATTGTCCTGAAATTAAAATCGCAATGGGCGGTGGTTTTCCAAATACAGAATTAAGAGAATTAAAAGACAAACGTGTTTTTGAGTTTTTCGATTTCATTACTTTAGATGATGGTGAACTTCCTATTGAATTATTAAATTCCAATATTGAAATTCCAAATTCCAAAGAGTTTAAAAGAACTTTTCTCCTAGAAAATAACAAAGTAGTTTACAAAAACAACTCCACAAAATCAGATTACAAACAAAGTGAAGTCGGAACTCCAGATTATTCAAATTTATTTTTAGATAAATACATTTCGGTTATCGAAATTGCCAATCCAATGCACAGTCTTTGGTCAGATGGTCGTTGGAATAAGCTAACCATGGCTCACGGATGTTATTGGGGAAAATGTACGTTTTGCGATATTTCACTAGATTACATAAAATTATACGAACCCATCGCTGCCAAAACTTTGGTCGATAGAATGGAGGAACTTATAATTCAAACAGGTGAAAACGGTTTTCATTTCGTAGATGAAGCTGCACCACCAGCTTTGATGAGAGAAGTAGCTCTAGAAATCCTAAAACGAAACCTAAAAGTGACTTGGTGGACCAACATTCGTTTTGAAAAAAGTTTTACTCAGGATTTGTGTATTTTGTTAGCAGCTTCTGGTTGTATTGCAATTTCAGGTGGTTTGGAAGTAGCTTCGGATAGACTATTAGAATTAATCAAAAAAGGAGTTACCGTGGAACAAGTAGCTCAAGTGACTAGAAATTTCACCGAAAGTGGTATCATGGTTCATGCCTATTTAATGTATGGTTATCCAACGCAAACCATTCAAGAAACAATTGATAGTTTGGAAATGGTACGTCAATTGTTCGAAATTGGAGTTTTGCAATCGGGCTTTTGGCATCAATTTGCTATGACTGCTCATTCTCCAGTTGGAATGTTTCCAGAAGAATTTGGTGTAATTCCACAACAGAATGAAGTGACTTTTGCCAATAACGACATTGCTTTTAAAGATAAAACCGGAATCAATCACGAGAAATTCAGCTTTGGCTTAAAGAAATCGTTATTCAATTATATGCACGGAATTTGTTTCGATTATCCTTTACAAGATTGGTTCGATTTCAAAATTCCAAATACTAAAATAAAACCCGATTTTATTTATAACGCTCTTCAAAACGAATTAGACTTTAACACAAAACCTTCAGCCAAAATAGTGTGGATAGGAGGAAAGCCAACGTACGAAATCTTCACAAAATCCAAAAAAGGAAACAGTTGGGAAATGATGCAACTGACTTTTCACGATAAAAAAAATGCAACCGAAATCACTTTGGAAAAAGAAAAAGGGGCATGGTTAATCGAAACGTTAGAAAAGATTTCAATTTCTTCAAATAACAAAATGACTTTTTCTCAATTAAAAGTTGACTACGAAACTAACTTAGAAGATTTTGAGCTGTTTTGGTATTCAAAATCTGTAAATTCTTTGAGAGAAATAGGATTGTTAGTTTTATAATTATTTGGGCGTTCCCTTTCAGGTCGTGCTGTCCACTATATCTTTTTGTGTTTCTTAAAAACACAAAAAGGATGCCGTTCCCATCACTAACGCATATCGAATAAATAGGAAAACACTCCATTTCATCAACTATATCATTTTACCACTTTTCATTTACGAAAACGTTTTCTTTTTTGTAATTTTACATTTCCTAAAAATTAAAATATGAGTACTACTTACAAACTCTCGGTAAATCAAGAAAATTCTTTCGATTTCAAGGAAAGCGATTTACTTCAACTGAACGAAATTCAGTTAGCTGATAGTAAATTTCACGTATTAAACGATAATAAACCTTATTTAGTTGATGTTGTTTCAACAGATTTAGCGGCAAAAAAATATACTGTAAAAGTAAATAATTCGGTTTATGAAGTAGCAATCGCCAACGAATTAGACCAATTAATCACAGCAATGGGAATTGAAGCTGGAAAAACGAAGGTCATCAATGCAATCAAAGCACCAATGCCAGGTTTAATCCTAGAAATCAATGTTTCAGTTGGACAAGAAGTTAAAGAAAATGATCCTTTACTAATTTTAGAAGCCATGAAAATGGAAAACAGTTTTCTTTCTCCAAGAGATGGAATTATAAAATCTATTGCAGTAGAAAAAGGAAATGCTGTTGAAAAAGGACAATTATTAATTGAGTTTGAGTAATTAGTGATCAGTGTTCAGTTTTTAGTGTTCAGTAGAATGCGAAATATTGAAACATTATAGAATTAAATTAATTTGCGAATTTGCGGTCAAAAAAAATATAATGATAAAAAAGATAACAAAAATATTAGTTGCCAATCGAGGAGAAATTGCGATTAGAGTAATGAAAACAGCTCAAAAAATGGGCATCAAAACGGTGGCCGTTTATTCAACAGTTGATAGAAATGCTTTGCATGTAAAATTTGCTGATGAAGCCGTTTGTATTGGTGAAGCTGCTTCAAGTCAATCGTATTTGAGAGGTGATAAAATCATAGAAGTTGCTAAAGAATTAGGCGTTGATGCTATTCATCCAGGTTACGGGTTTTTGAGTGAAAATGCTCAATTTGCTGAATTATGCGAAAAAAACAACATCATTTTTATTGGACCAAAATCCAAAGCCATTGAAATGATGGGAAATAAGTTAGCTGCCAAAGAAGCCGTAAAAGATTACAATATTCCAATGGTTCCTGGAACTGAGGAAGCTATTACTGATATTGAAGAAGCGAAGAAAATTGCAACCGAAATCGGATTTCCAATTTTGATTAAAGCAGCCGCTGGTGGTGGTGGAAAAGGAATGCGAATTGTAGAAAAAGAAGCTGATTTTACATCGCAAATGAATAGAGCCATTTCAGAAGCTGTGAATGCTTTTGGTGATGGTGCCGTTTTTATTGAAAAATATGTAACCAAACCAAGACATATTGAAATCCAAGTGATGGCTGACAGTCACGGAAATATCCTTTATATTTTTGAACGCGAATGTAGTATTCAAAGAAGACATCAAAAAGTGGTTGAAGAAGCTCCTTCAGCTGTTTTAACTCCAGAATTACGTAAAAAAATGGGTGAAGCTGCTGTAAAAGTAGCCAAAGCATGTGATTATTTAGGAGCAGGAACAGTTGAGTTTTTACTAGATGAAAAACACAATTTCTATTTCTTAGAAATGAATACGCGTTTGCAAGTAGAGCATCCAGTTTCTGAAATTATAGCAGGATTAGATTTAGTCGAATTGCAAATAAAAGTCGCACAAGGTGAAGCTTTACCGATGAAGCAAGAAGATCTAAAAATCAACGGTCACGCTATGGAACTTCGTGTTTATGCAGAAGATCCTTTAAATGATTTCTTACCAAATGTTGGTTTTTTAAGTACTTATGTTTTGCCTGAAGGTGAAGGAATTCGTGTAGATAATGGAATCGAACAAGGAATGGATGTGCCAATTTATTATGATCCAATGCTTTCGAAATTGATAACTTATGGTAAAAATCGTGAAGAAGCTATAGCTCTAATGATAAAAGCCATAGATAATTATCATGTTGAAGGTGTGGCTACAACTTTAGGATTTGGAAAATTTGTAATGCAACATGAAGCTTTTCGTTCAGGAGAATTTGATACAGGTTTTGTAAAGAATTATTACGATGCCGAAAAACTAAAAGCCCAACATACAACAGAAGCTGAAATTGCTGCAAAAATTGCTTTGAAACAGTATTTGAATGATTTGAAGTTGGTTAAGTTGCCTAATTAAAAAGTAAATTTTAAACAAATAGAATCTTTGTTGAAAAGATTCTGAAACAAGTTCAGAATAAATGCAAGACAAAATAAAAACATTAAACGATAAAATAGCCTTAGCCAAGCAAGGTGGAGGTGAAGCACGAATTGCAAAGCATCACGAAAAAAAGAAGCTAACAGCTAGAGAACGTGTGAATTATCTTATGGATGAAGGTTCTTTTGAAGAAATTGGTATGTTGGTTACGCATCGTACAACCGATTTCGGAATGGAAAAAGAAATCTATTATGGCGATGGAGTAGTTACGGGTTACGGAACAATCAACGGAAGATTGGTTTACGTTTTTGCACAAGATTTTACCGTTTTTGGAGGTTCCTTATCAGAAACGCATGCTGAAAAAATCTGTAAAGTAATGGATATGGCACTTAAAAATGGTGCGCCAATGATTGGTTTAAATGATTCTGGTGGCGCTCGTATTCAAGAAGGTGTGCGCTCGTTAGGAGGTTATGCTGATATTTTTTACAAAAACGTACAATCTAGTGGTGTAATTCCACAGATTTCTGCGATTATGGGACCTTGTGCTGGTGGTGCTGTATATTCTCCTGCAATGACTGATTTCACAATGATGGTTGAAGGTTCAAGTTATATGTTCGTAACTGGTCCAAATGTGGTAAAAACAGTAACCAATGAAAATGTAACTTCTGAAGAATTAGGAGGTGCAAGTACACATTCTACAAAGTCTGGTGTGGCTCATATTACTTCTTCAAATGGAGTGGAATGTTTAGAAGATATCAAACGGTTGTTGAGTTATTTACCTCAAAACAACAGAGAAACTGCTCCAAAATTAGACTATATTTTAAATGATGAAATTAGAGAAAAACTAGATACAATTATTCCAGATAATGCCAATAAACCTTATGATATGCATGAAGTTATTGGTAGTATTATTGATGAAGATAGTTTCTACGAAATTCATAAAGATTTTGCCGAAAATATTATCGTTGGTTTTGCTCGTTTAGCTGGAAGAAGTATCGGAATCGTAGCTAATCAACCTATGGTTTTAGCAGGTTGTTTAGATGTAAATAGTTCTACGAAAGCAGCTCGTTTTGTGCGTTTTTGCGATGCCTTTAATATTCCTCTTTTGGTTTTAGAAGATGTACCCGGATTTTTACCCGGAACAGATCAAGAATGGAACGGAATTATAGTTCACGGAGCAAAATTATTATATGCTTTTAGTGAAGCAACAGTTCCAAGAATTACAGTTATTACTAGAAAAGCTTACGGTGGTGCTTATGATGTAATGAATTCAAAACACATTGGTGCTGATATGAATTTTGCTTGGCCAAGTGCAGAAATTGCAGTTATGGGAGCAAAAGGAGCATCAGAAATTATCTTCAAAAACGAAATTGCAGCTGCTTCAAATCCTTACAAAGCTGCCCAAAGAGGTTTTATAGATGAGGTTATTGAGCCAAAATTTACTAGAAGAAAATTAATCAAAGCATTTAGTATGTTGGAAAATAAAGTAGTTGATACACCAAAACGCAAACACGGAAATATTCCTTTATAAAATTTAAACCATCTGAAAAGATGGTTTTTTTATGAATTAAAATAAAGTTAAAAGCGATTTAATAAATTTAGTTTTTTTATCTTGTGAAACTTTTAAAACTCAATAAAAGTCTTTTAACTATTTGGTAATGAATCGTTTTTTATTAATTATATTGTTTTTTATTCTATCTAACTCTTTTGCTTTTGCTCAAAAAACAACAAAGCATAAAGTAGTTAGTGGAGACTCATTCTATTCTATAGCCAAAAAATATGGAGTAAGTGAATCAGATATTTATGAGTTAAATCCGAAAGCAAAAGGACAAACGTTACAATTAAATGCAATTTTAGTTATTCCAACAGGAAAAGCAACAAAGAAAATCACAAAAGATTTTCATGAAGTTGGATCTGGTGAATCTTTTTACACGATTGCAAAAAAATATGATATAAGTATCGAAGATCTAAAGGATTTTAATCCAACTATTTCGCCAAATAAATTACAAGTTGGTGCTAAATTGGCCTTAACTAAAAATAAAAATTCTAAAGATGCTAAATCCAATAAAAAAGAAGAAGCATCAACTTCAAATGATTTAGTTCATTCAGTAAAAAAAGGAGAAACTATTAGTCATATTACTGAAAAGTATGACGTGAGTTTTAAAGAATTAAAAAAACTGAATCCAGGTTTAGATGTCAAACTTCAAATAGATGAAAAAATAGTCATTAGAAAAGGAAAAGAAAAAGCTAAAAAAGAAATTTTTGAGCCAAAAATAGCACCTATTAAAGTAATAAGTCCAAGTTCATTACAAGTTGAAAGTATGGCGGCTGCTGATGATGATGTAGAAGAACCAGATGATTCAGGTGAAGTTACACATGTAGTCGTAAGAGGAGAAACATTAATGAGTATTGCTAGATTAAATAAAATAACTTTGACTAAATTACAAGAATTAAACCCTAAAGTTGGTGATAGAATTTTTCCAGGAAGAAAATTAATTATAAAAAAAGGAGTTGCAAATACTTCAACAAAGCCAGCCGTTATTTATGCAGAATTAGAAGAATTTATTGAAGATGCTCCATTAATGTCTTATGAAAGTTTGGAAAGTGCTGATCAATTAATTGCAATTGCTTCTGAGCATTTAGGTACAAGATATAGAAGTGGTGGAACAAAAAGTGGTGGATTTGATTGTTCTGGTTTAATGTGTTACACATTCTCTCAATTGGATTTTAAACTGCCTAGAACCTCAAACGAACAATCGAGAACGGGTAAAAAAGTTAAGAAAACACAAGCACAAAAAGGAGATTTAATTTTCTTTTCTACCAATGGTCGTGGATCAGTAAATCATGTTGGAATGATTACAGAAGTTGTTGATGATGAAATCTTTTTTATTCATTCATCTGTGAGTCGAGGAGTAATAGTTTCTTCTGTTAAAGAAGCTTATTATGCTAGACGTTTTGTTAGAATTAACAGAGTTTTGGATAATATTAATTAGTAATAATTTCATCAATTGCTTTAGCTAATTTTCTGTCTTTTTCAGTAATTGTATTTCCTTCATCATGCGTTGTTAAAGTGATTTCAACTGTATTGTACACATTTTTCCATTCAGGATGATGGCTCATTTTTTCGGCAACCAAAGCAACTTTAGCCATAAACCCAAAAGCTTCTACAAAGTTTTTAAATTTGAATGTTTGAGTCAATTTATTGTTTTCTTCTTTCCACATAATTTTTAATGATTAAAATCTGTTAACGGAACATCTAATTCTACCTAATTGGAATCCAAACTTCCTCTTCATTTTCAGGATCTTCATGTCCTTTATAATTATCTCCTAAAACTTCAAAATGAGGACGATCATCTAATTCATAATTACTATTTGGTAACCATTCAGCATAAATATATTGGGCTGTATTAGGAAAATCAGTATTTGATCCTTTATGTAAAAATACGGCATATTTTCCAGATTGAAGTACAAATTCTTCAAATTCTTCTGGAATTAAGTTAAAGTTTCTAACTTCAACTAATGCATGTTTTTTAAAAACTGTTTTTGGTGTGAATTTTTGAATTTTTTGAAAATCATAAATTTGTAATGAAAATAAATCAGCTGAAACGGCATTTTTAACTTCTTTTAAGCGAGGCATAAACCTTTTCCAGATAACAGCCGTTTGGTCATTTGCCAATGATGTTTCAGTTGAAAATCCAATAAGTTTTTTTGAAGCCATTAGCTCTATTCGTAGAAACATAAAGTTTAATTTTATCAAATATAGAAAAATCCCCATAAACCCCTAAATTCATGGGGAATCAATTACTAATTAAAATCAATTAATTTTCATTTAAGTATTGATAAATTTCATCTTTTAATCTTACTCGTTCTA
>NZ_CAXBFR010000010.1:0-41930 GCF_963975005.1 uncultured Flavobacterium sp. | reverse complement strand
AATAGTTGTAACTGCTGCTCCAGAACCATCGTAAGCTTTAACCCAAACGTTATTAGCATCAACAATAGAAATACCACTTATACCTCTACTAGCAGTTGCAAAAGTAGTAGCTTTCTCCGTCCAAAATTGTGCATTAGAAATAAATGGCACAATCAATAGTAAATAAAGTAATTTTTTCATCATAGTGTAGTTTTATTTAAATTTATATAGTGTAAATATATTAAAAAGAAATGTAAGAATTATCAATTATCATTTTTTTAACAGTTATGATATTTATCATATTTAAACAAATGTTAAATAATTATTTTTGTCCCAATAATCAATTAAAACTTAAAAAATGAGAAATTTAGCTTTGCCACTTGTTAATTGGGGAAATGGAGCATTTATAATGGTAGTAATCTTTACCCTAGTTATTTTAGGATTAGTAGGTGTAGTTTTCTTATTGATGAATACAGATAAAAAGAAAAAAGAAAACGACTAGTAGGAGTCGTTTTCTTTTTTCTTTAATTGTAAACTTTATTTAACAAAAAGTTATCAGCTATCACTAAAGCTGCCATAGCTTCAACAATAGGCACTGCTCTTGGTAATACACAAGGGTCATGTCTTCCTTTTCCTTGTAGTTCAATTATTTCATTTGAATTAGTCAATACTTCTTGTTTTTGGATTAATGTTGCAACGGGTTTAAAAGCAATTCGAAAATAAATATCCATTCCATTACTAATTCCTCCTTGAATTCCTCCTGAGAGATTGGTTTTTGTAGTTTCGTCTTCGTTATATAAATCGTTGTGTTCGCTACCTTTCATTTTTGCACCACAAAAACCGCTTCCAAATTCAAAACCTTTTACTGCATTAATAGATAGCATGGCTTTTCCTAAATCAGCGTGTAACTTATCAAAAACAGGTTCACCAAGACCAATTGGCACATTTTGAATAACACACATAATTGTTCCACCAACTGTATCACCTTGTTTTTTTATTTCCTTGATAAAATTTTCCATTTTTAAAGCCGTAGCTTCATCCGGACAACGAACAGCATTATTTTCAATTTTAGAAAAATCTAATTCTTGATATGGTTTATCAATAAAAATTTCTCCTACTGAAGAGACAAAAGCTGTAATCTTAATTTCAGGTATAATTTGTTTTGCAATGGCACCACCAACTACTCTACTTGCCGTTTCTCTGGCTGAACTTCTTCCACCACCGCGATAATCTCGAATGCCATATTTTTTTTCATAAACATAATCAGCATGACTCGGACGATAAGTATCTTTTATCTCTGAATAATCATTTGATTTTTGATTGGTATTAGGAATTATAAAACCAATTGGTGTTCCGGTAGTTTTTCCTTCAAAGATTCCAGATAAAAATTGCACATCATCTTCTTCTTTTCTTTGTGTAACAATTGCTGATTGTCCTGGCTTTCTTCGCTGCATCTCTATTCGTATAGCCTCAAAGTCAAGTTCTATTCCTGCAGGACATCCATCAATAATTCCGCCAAGCGCTTCGCCATGAGATTCTCCAAAAGTGGTTAGCTTAAATAGTTTTCCAAAAGTATTTCCCGACATAATTATGTTATTTATAAACAAAAGTAAAAAAATAATAGTAGTAATTGGTCATCCTTACTCTAGGAACTAATTTTTAATTATATTAGCAAAAAATAAATATAATGAAATCAAAATTATTTCTTCTTTTAGGACTGTCTATTTTTATTTTATCTTGTAGTTCAGATGATTCTTCTGACAATGGAGATCCAGCTACATCATTACCTATTATTTCTGGAAATTATTGGACCTATGATGTCTTTAATCATGAAACAGCAAATACTCCAGCCTCTTTTGCAAGAGATTCAGTTTATGTTGGTAATGACACGCTTATAAATACTGTTACATTTAAAAAAATAAAAACATTAACAATTGCAAATGGTTTCTATTCAGGAACATTGAAAGATAATGGATTACGTATTGATGGAAACAAAATGAGAATTTCAGGATCAGTAAACTTTAGCGCTGGTTTACCTGCTGCTTTAACATTTTCAGTTTCAGATTTTATTGTTTTAAAAGAAAATGCTTCAATTGGTGAAGAACTTAGCTCAACAACTGGTTCATTCACTCAAGACTTTAACAGTACTCCATTGACATTCTATTATTCACTTAGATCAGTTGCTGATGGTTCACAAAACTCATTAGCTTCTAGTGGAAATAATTATTCAGATATAACAAAAACTAAAGTAATTTTAAATCTTAGAATTACAGCTGACTTTGGCTTACCGATAACAGTAATGCCTGCCCAAGATGTTTTAGTATCTACTCAATATTATAGTAAAAACATAGGAATGGTATATAACCTAACTAATATTAATTATACATTAAGTACTTTGCCTGCAGGATATCAATTACCAATTCCTCAAACTGGAAGCCAAACACAAGAAGAGTTTTTGGATGTATATCAGGTAAATTAATTAAAATATAAATATGTTAATTATGAAAAGTTGCCATGAAATTATATAATCTTAATTTCAATTTTTCATTTACATTTGTATTATAAATTTTAAACTTTATTAATAATATGAAAAAAGTACTTTTATCTGCAATTATGCTATTTGGAATAGCTTTTAGTGCCAAAGCTCAAGACATTTCTAAAAATGCATTAGGTCTTAGATTAGGTGATAACGATGGTTTTGGTGGTGAAATATCTTACCAAAGAGGTCTATCCGATAACAATCGTTTAGAATTAGACTTAGGATTTAGAAACAGTAATGATTATGATGCTTTTAAATTAACTGGGATATACCAATGGGTTTGGAATATTGAAGGTGGATTTAATTGGTATGCTGGTGTTGGTGGAGGAATTGGTAGCTGGAGTTATGATAGAAAAATTGGTAACGATAGATATAAAGACAACGGAACCATTTTATTTGTAGCTGGAGATTTAGGTATCGAATATAACTTTAGCGAAGCTCCAATTCAATTATCATTAGATATTAGACCAGAAATTTATTTTAACTCTGATAATTATAGAGAAGATAATTTTGGACCAGACATCGCTTTGGGAATAAGATATAGATTTAATTAATTTTAATTAATATCATAAAAAAAAGCCACTCGACGAGTGGCTTTTTTTATAACTATACTTTTTCTTTATATTTTTCAATGGCTTCCTTATATACTTTTTCGTACATAGGAACTATGTTTAAAATATCAAATCGTGAGGCAACTTCTTTTGCATTTTTCTTAAATATTTTAAGTTTATTATCATCTTTTAAGATAGAAACGGCATTTTTACTCATGGCTTCAATATCTCCAACATCACTTAAATATCCCGAATAACCTTCAATATTAACTTCGGGTAAACCTCCAGAATTACTAGATATTACAGGAACTCCACAAGCCATTGCTTCTAAAGCTGCTAACCCAAAACTTTCGGTTTCTGAAGGCAATAAAAACAAATCTGAATAACATAAAATTTTATCGATTTCAGAACTATTTCCAAAAAAGATTACCTTGTCTTGAATACCTAAAGAATAACACAAATCTTCTGCCATTTGCTTTTCTGGACCTTCTCCTACCATCATCATTTTTGATGGAATTTCTTTTTGAATGTTATAAAAAATCTTTACAACATCATCAATTCGTTTTACTTTTCTAAAATTTGAAATATGTGTAATGATTTTTTCATTTTCAGAAGCCATCATACCTCTATCGCATTTTTTAACTTCATCAGAAGATGACTTGTTAGGCTCAATAAAGTTTGGAATAACTACAATTTCTTTTTTTATATCAAAAAGTCTATAAGTATCATCTCTTAAACTGCTTGAAACACTTGTAACAATATCAGATTTATTTATACTAAAACTCACTGCTGGTTTATAAAAAGGATGATTTCCTACCAAAGTAATATCCGTTCCGTGAAGTGTTGTAATCATTGGTATTCGTATTCCTTCATCTTCTAACATTTTCTTAGCCATATATCCTGCATAGGCATGAGGAATAGCATAATGCACATGCAAAACATCAATATCATACAACTTTACCATATCAACTAATTTACTTGATAAGGCTAATTCATAAGGCTGATAATGAAACAATGGATATTCTGGGACGTGAACTTCGTGGTAATGCAAGTTGCTGTTTAAAAGTGCTAAACGCACGGGCTGACTATATGTAATGAAATGTATCTCGTGACCTTTTTTGGCTAATTCTAAACCTAATTCGGTTGCAACAACACCACTACCACCAAAGGTTGGATAACAAACTATAGCAATTTTCATTCTTCGTTTTATTTTTTATAAAATTAACATTAATAAAAAGAACTGAAAATAAAACTTTGTTAAATTATCGTTTTAGGTTAGCTTCATAACAATTTATCAAATCTTCAACAGTCATTTTTCGGACTAATTCTCCAATTAATTCAAACGGAATTTGATCTAATTTTTTGAAACGAACACAACTTTTACCTATATCTAGTTTTAGTTTACAATGTTTTGGATATTCAGTCGAGAACCAATTTAGCAATTCAGGTTTAGCATAAATTCCCATATGATAGAAATTAACACTATTTTTTTGAGAGGCAAAACTCATAAAAGGCAATGGCAAACTTGGCGTACAATGATAACCTGCTGGATAAATTTCGTGAGGGACAACATAACCAATCATTCCATAACTCATTTCTTCTTTGAAACCTTTTGGTAAATTATCATTAATTACTTTTCTTAATTTAGTAATAGCTTCTACTCTATCTTCCGGTAATTCTTGAATATATTGTTCTGGTGTTGTGGCTTTTGATGTCATTTATTTAATTTAAATTCCATTTTTATATTAGCTCTTTCATAAAGACCCTTTTCTAATTCAACTTCGGTAAAGCCATATTTTTTATATAAATGTATTGCAGACTCTAATTTTGTGTTTGAATATAAAATTATTTTTTTTATTTGTTGTTCTTGAGCAAATTTTAGACAAAAATCAATTATTTTTTTTCCAATACCAAAACTTTGATACGAATCACGAACAGCCATCTTTGCAAGTTCGTAAGTAGTTTCGTCTTTTTTTAACAATGAAACGGTTCCAACAATTACTTGATTGTATTTTGCATAAAATATAAATCCTCCTTTATCAATAATTTCTTCTTTTGGATTTGACAATGCTATTTCATCTCCAATTTCAACATGAAAATATTTTAATAACCACTCATAATTTAGTGTCTTTATAAACTCTTTATATTCATCTGAATAAGGAATTATCTCAATTTCATTTTTCATTGAAGAAACAATTAATCCCTAATACTTTCATAAATAATCTTTTGAATATTTTCGCGAATATTAGCTCTAGACAAACGATTAGCTGCATTTGAGTCTGGATAAGTTCTGTTTGATAAAAATACATATACTATTTCTTTTTCAGGATCAGCCCAAGCCATTGTGCCTGTAAATCCAGTGTGACCAAAACTTGTCATAGAAACACATCCACAAGTTGGACCAGCATTACCTAATTGCGGTTTGTCAAATCCAACGCCTCTTCTATTATCTTCATCACAATAATAGCAAGTATTAAAAGCGTTCATTGTTTTTTCTGAAAAGAATCTGTTGTTACCATAAACTCCTTTTTGCAAGTACATTTGCATCATTTTAGCTACATCTAAAGCATTTGAAAATAATCCAGCGTGACCCGAAACTCCTCCTTGCATAGCTGCTGCCATATCATGAACATTTCCTTGAACGGTTTGATATCTATAATAATTATCTTCTTCAGTTGGAATGATCTGTCCCAAAGAAAACTTTTCTAATGGTTTGTATGAAGTATGATTCATTCCGATTAAACTATAGAAATTTTCATTAGCAAGAATATCTAATTTTTTTTGCGTTTTTAATTCTAAATATTCTTTTAACAGTATGAATGAAAAATCACTGTATTTATATTCTTTAGTAGCACGTAATTTACTTTTAGCAATCGTATTAATTATAGTATCATTAAAGTCTTTTCTAATATAAAGATTTTCTGCAACTTTAAAAGGAAATTCTTTTGAAGGTGTTTTTCTATAGTATTTTGAATCAGGGTGCTTAGTAGCGTCTAATGTTTTTAAATAAAAAGCTTCCCAAGGTTGAAAACGAGCTTGATGTGTCAACATATCAATTAAGGTAACGTCTTCTTTATTTGAGCCTTTAAAAACAGGTAACATATCACCAAGTTTATCACTCAAAGCAACTTGACCTTTATCATATAATTGCATTAAATTAGGTAAAGTTGAAAGCACTTTAGTTAAAGAAGCCACATCATATAAATCATTATCTTTTACAGGAATATTATCATTATAAGTATGATTTCCAAAGGATTTTTGATAAATAACTTTTCCTCTCCTAGCTACAACAATTTGAGCACCAGGTGTCATATTATCTTTTATAGCTCCATTAATTATTGAGTCAATTTGGGCTAATTTTGAACCATCCATGCCTACATTTTCTGGACTATCAAATCCTAAACGTTTGATTTCTTTGGTGTCAAACCCCGTATTGACAAGGAAACTATCATTGATTGAAACCGGCAATTTACCTTTAGAACTTGTTGAACCAAAAATAATCTCTGAAACAATTTTCTGTGTAAAATTATTGTTTTGATACGCCATAATAACTCCATCAAGCGTTGTATAGTCAATGGTTGAAGGCAAAGAATAAGGTCTTGTGAAAAAAGTTAAAATAGTTTTCTTTTGCTTTGAAATTGAGTTAATCCAACGAACCTCTTCACTTGTTGGATTATTTTTTTTCCAGATATTATCTACTTTATGAAAACCAATAATCACTTTGGTATAATCTTGCAATTTTGATAGAATAGCCTCAATTGAATTTCCAGTAATTTCATCAACTTGAGTATATTCGTTTAAAGATGTTATAAATGCTTCATTTGAATCATCACCAATTTTCACGTAAGCAATTTTTTCAATTTTTAATGATGTTATTGGAATAATATCACCTTCATTTTTTACCGTGGTAATAGCATTTTCAAATAGTTTTTTGTTTAAAGCATCATATTCAGGTTTATTTAAATCTTCATATAAATTTTCTAACGCAATAGGTTTGTAATTCTTTAGACCAGCTTTGAATTTGTATTTCAAAATCTTTTTTACAGAATAAGCCAAACGTTTTTCAGTAAGTATTTTCTTTTTAAAAGCATCCTTGAATTTCAACACAGATTTAGGAACATCTTCCGAAAATAACAATACATCATTTCCAGCTAAAAAAGCAGCTAAATCAATATCTCCAGGTTGTTTAAAGTTACT
Organism: uncultured Flavobacterium sp.; assembly: GCF_963975005.1. GTDB lineage: Bacteria > Bacteroidota > Bacteroidia > Flavobacteriales > Flavobacteriaceae > Flavobacterium. The sequence continues at coordinate 34,664 of NZ_CAXBFR010000010.1, read as the reverse complement.
TGCCCCTTTCATGTTTAAAGCATCTGTAAAAATTAAACCTTCAAATTTTAAATCATTTTTTAAAATATCGGTTACAACTTTACTGGAAAGAGATGACGGTAAATTGGGTTGAGATTCTAAGCTAGGAACATTCAAATGCGCAACCATTACACTTGCTAAACCTTTTTCAATTAGTTTTTTGTATGGATATACTTCAACACTATCAATTCTCTCTTTAGAAAAAGCTACTGTTGGTAAAGTATGGTGAGAATCAGATGAAGTATCTCCATGTCCTGGAAAATGCTTTGCTGTTGCAAAAATACCATTATTTTGAAGTCCGTTCATATAAGCTAAAGCTTTTTCTGCAACGTTTTCTCTAGTTTCACCAAAAGAGCGATTTCCAATAATAGGATTATTTGGATTTGTATTAATATCAACAACCGGAGAAAAAGTAAAGTTAATACCTAAGCGTTTAGATTGTTCGGCCATTTGTTCTCCCATTTTCTCAATAAGTGAATTGTCTTTAATAGCTCCAAGTGTCATATTCCAAGGATATTTATATGTAGAGTCTAAGCGCATACTCAAACCCCATTCAGCGTCAATACCGACCATCATTGGTAGTTTTGATTTGCTTTGGTACCTATTAGTTAATGTAGCTTGACGAACTGGACCACCTTGAAAAAATATTAAACCTCCAATTTTATAATCAGTAACTAATTTATCTATGCTTCTATAATGAGCTTCATCTTTGTTTGAATAGGCAGCAACCATAAATAATTGTCCTACTTTTTCATCAAAAGACATTTTTTTATAGACACTATCAATCCAGCGTTGTTCTTCATAAATATCTTTAACCTCCATTTTATCTTTATCAGAAAAATTAATAGGTCTATTATAATTAAAAAGTGAAACTAGAATAAATAAAAGGACTAAATTATATTTTAACATAGTTATAAATTAAAAATCATCATTAATTAAAGGATAATGATGATTGTATAAGTATTTTTTTTTTAGAAAAATCTACTGTGCCAACTCTCATTAGCGGGTACTTCCCAAAAATCTTGCCATTCTTCTATTGTATTGACTAAATTATTGAATACAATAGTATTTTCTGAAACGGATTTACTTTTAGCTAATTGTTTAAACTCAATAAGGGTTTTAAAAGCAATAAATTCACCTGTTTTATAGGTTACATTCATTTTATCTAACAAATCAATTTCATACTTAGCTTCTAGATTTTGAATAAACTGAACAGAACTATCAATAGAACAACCAGTTGCAGCATGAAAATCTTGATTTACGGCTAAAATAACAAAGCGATTATATTTCATTATAAAAGAAGCTTCAAGTGAAGTTCCATGTGCAGCCCAATTTTCTACAAATTCTTTTGTGGCTTCAGTTATTTCTGTTACTTCATCATCAGACAATTTTCTGTTGGCTTGATAAATCCATATTTTGGAGTGCCCTGGTAAATCTTCGAAAGGAATATACATTCTTTTTAGTTATGAGTTATGAGTTATGAGTTATGAAAGATTTACTAATAATAATTCATAACTAAAATTCATAATTATTATAAATCTTGAGCATTTGCGATTAATTCAGCTATATCCATAACTTTAACTGAACCCTCTTTTTCTTTAATTTTAACGCCATCAGTCATCATTGTATTACAAAAAGGACAACCGGCTGCAATAATATCTGGTTTTGTTTCCATTGCGTCTTCTGTACGTTCTATGTTTATTTCTTTGTTTCCTGGTTCAGCGTCTTTGAACATTTGTGCTCCACCAGCACCACAACAAAGGCCATTGGCACGAGAACGTTTCATTTCGACTAGTTCTGCATCTAATTTTTGAATTAATTCTCTAGGAGCTTCATAAACGTTATTTGCTCTACCTAAATAACATGGGTCATGAAAAGTAATTCGTTTTCCTTTAAATTGTCCACCTTCAATAGTTAATCTTCCATCATCTAATAATGATTTTAGAAATTCTGTATGATGCATAACATCGTATTTTCCACCTAATTCTGGATATTCATTTTTAATGGTATTAAAACAATGTGGGCAAGCCGTTACTATTTTTCCAACTTCATAACCATTTAAAACTTCAATGTTCATCATGGCTTGCATTTGAAACAAAAATTCATTTCCGGCACGTTTTGCTGGATCACCAGTACAACTTTCCTCAGTTCCTAAAACAGCGAAATTAACATTAGCACGATTTAAAATTCGAACAAATGCTTTAGTTATTTTTTTGGCTCTATCATCAAAACTTCCAGAACAACCCACCCAAAATAAAACTTCTGGTTGTTTGCCTTGAGCAAGCATTTCTGCCATTGTTGGTACTACTATATTTTCTGACATATTATTTTATAGGTTTAATCGTTTAATTGTTAAATATTACGACTTTCAACTTTATTTTTTTTAAGACTTTCGACTATAAACTATTCGTGATGTTCGTCATCAAAAACTTGAATCGTAACTTCTTTATCTACTAAATCGGTAAATTTACCTCTATATCTAGTTGCTTTAACTAAGTGGTTGTCAATCCAATGGTAATTTCCTCCACGAGGTTTACCCATTAACATACCATGATATTTGAAACCATATTTTTTTAACCATTCTTCTGTAACTTCTCTGTGAGCTTCTGTACGTGATGTGAAAAAGAAAATAATATGACCTTCATCAAACCAATTATTCAATGTTTTTAAAGCATCAGGATAAACAGCTGCTGTTGCCATTCTTTCTGGTTCTTCATTTGGAATATCATCGCAGATAGTTCCGTCTATATCAATTAAGTAATTTTTAATTCCGTCTGCTAAAACTGGGCTTAATTTTTCACCATTAATAGTTAATTCTTTTAAATTCTTGTCGATTTCTTCTGATTTCATTTTTTGTTAATTAATTATTTCAAATTTATATTAACATTTCCAAGGCTCACGTTTATGAAAATATTGTTAGTTTTTAGTTTTCGTCTTTCCAGTTTAACCTGTCTTGTTGATTATATTGCCATGGTGCACCATTATTTTCAATGTTTGACATCATTGCATTTAATGACATAGGAGCAGCACTTTGCTCCATTACCAAGTATCTTCTCATATCAATAATAATTGATAAAGGATTAATATTTACGGGACATTCTTCTACACAAGCATTACATGACGTACAAGCCCAAAGTTCTTCAGCAGTGATATAATCGTTTAATAACGATTTGTTATCGGGAACAAAAACACCTTTATTTGCATCAATATTCTTACCAACTTCTTCTAATCTATCTCTTGTGTCCATCATTATCTTACGTGGAGATAATTTTTTTCCAGTTTGATTGGCTGGACAAACTGAAGTACAACGACCACATTCTGTACAAGTGTATGCATTAAGTAACTGAACCCAGTTTAAATCTTCTACATCACTTGCTCCAAATTTAGCTGGAACAGCATCCGGATTAGCCGGTGCAGCATAAGGATCAGCTGTTGGATCCATCATTAATTTAACTTCATTTGTTACACTTTCTAAATTATCTAATTCCCCTTTTGGATTTAAATCAGAAAAGTAAGTGTTTGGAAAAGCAAGCAAAATGTGTAAATGTTTAGAGAAATATAAGTAATTTAAGAACACTAAAATTCCTGAAATATGTATCCACCAAGCCGTTCTTTCAATAATATGTAATGTAGATTCTGAAAAATTTGAAAATAATGGAGCTATAAATTGAGAAATTACATTTCCTGAATTATTAGCTTGAAAATGGGTATCTGTTGCATTCATCACAAGAAATAATGTCATTAAGACTATTTCAAAATAAAGAATAATATTTCCGTCATTCTTAGGCCAACCTTTCATTTCTGAATTCCAAAAACGCTTTAATTTGATCACATTTCTTCTTGCCCAGAAAATAATTACTGCTACTAAAACAAGTAAAGCCAAAATTTCAAAGGAACCAATTAGGAAACCGTACAAACCTCCTAAAAAAGAAAATATTCGATGCGTTCCAAATAAACCATCAATTACAATTTCTAAAACTTCAAGGTTAATAATAATAAAACCCGCATAAACAATAACATGAAGAAAACCTGCAATTGGTCTTTTAATCATTTTTGACTGACCTAGAGCAATCATAGCCATATTTTTCCAACGAGCTGACGGATTATCTTTTCGGTTTACATCGTTACCTAGTTTTATGTTGCGAACTAGTTTTTTTACATTCATTGCAAAATAACCAATTCCAATACATAAAATAATTGCAAATAAAATATTGTCTATATAATTCATTTTAAATGATGTTTACTCTTTAGTTAATTCTTCTTCTATTGGTGCTACGTATGGTTTGTTTTTCTTTCCAAAAACAGAAACATTAATATATCGCGTTGGGTGTAATCGTAAATCTTCTAACAACAGTTCTAACTCTTTTGAAGCATTCGTAAAATTAGTGTACATTTTATCGTCCTTCATCAATTTACCCATTGTTCCTTTACCTGATTCAACATCTGACATTATTTTATCAACTGAGGAAAGTGTTTTTTCTAGGTTTTTAACAGTTTGTCCTAAATTAGCTTTCGCTAAAGAATCTGACATGGCTGCAAAATTTGAAGAAGTTTTATCAAAATTGGTAAGTGTAGAACTTAGTTTGCTTTTATTTTCTGCTAACATTTGATTAGCCGATTTTGACATTTGACTAAATTCAATCAGTGTTTTATTTAATTCAGAAATACTACTTTTAAGATTTGCTTGAGTTGTTACATCTAATAATTGATTCATGTTAACTAACATCTTGTTAGCATTATCTAAAAGAACATCAATTTTGTTTTTTAATGGAATTAATTGTGAAGATAATTCTTCAGTCAATCCCAATTTTGAAGAAGATTGTAAAAAATCTCCATCTTCTACTGTAGGAGTTCCTTCACCCGGTAAAATTGCAATTTGCTTGCCACCAATAGGACTTGGAGCATATATTTGAGCAATACTAGATTTTGCAATATCATAGTCCCCATCAATCTGGATTTCCACAATAGATTTCCAGTTTTTATCTAAATTAATAGCGATAACTTTTCCAACTGTTTTTCCGTTAATAGAAACCATAGAAGACGTTTCTAAACCTTCAACATTATCGTATTTAATATATAACGTTTTATAATTGACAAATAAATCTTTTCCTTTTAAAAAACTATAACCCCATATAAATAATAATATAGAGGAAATAACTAATATGGCTGTTTTAATTTCTCTTGATAGTTTCAATGTTTCTTTTTTAGCAAATTTATTATTTATAAACTATAAAGCCAAGTTTATTTTAGGGCTTCTGAAATATTTATTTTTTCTCCATTTTTAAAGGCAACTATAAAAGCAGAATCAAATCCTTTTTCTTTAGCTACTTCTAAGTTTTTTTTAGCTTCATCGTATGATTTTGCTTCTTCATAAAAATATTTATAAATAACAGCACCTTTTTCTTTGGTAACATTTTTTAGTCCCTTAAAATTTGAAGGAGATGTTTCTAAATTTCTACTACTTGCCGATATTTGAACTTTAAAAACAATATCATTATTTGAGTCCGAGCGTACAACTTTTGATTCTTCTTTTTTGACAATAATCTCTTTTGGCTTTTCTTCTTCCTTTTCTTGTGTTTTATTTTTATCAGCAGTATTTAAAGATGAAATAAAGTATTCTTTTTTATAGTCTAAAATTGAATTAGCAATAGCTTCTGCTAATTTACCTTGACCACTATCAGAATTTAAAAAAGCTCCTTCTTCTTTATTAGAAACGAAACCCATTTCAATTAAAACTCTAGGCATGGTTATTTTTCTTAGTACAAGAAAGCCTGCTTCCTTTACGCCTCTGTTTCTAAATGTAGTTTTTTTTGTAAAAGCTTGTTGTACTTTAGCGGCTAATTCAACACTTAATTCACGATATTCTTCTTGTAAAATAGAAATTCCGATTACAGATTCAGGTGAATTTGGATCAAAACCTTCATATTTTATTTCATAATCATCTTCTAAGGTTACAACAGAGTTTTCTTTCTTTGCAACTTCTAAATTAGAAGCATTTCTAGTTATACCCATTACATACGTCTCATTTCCAGCAGCAGAAATATTAGCATTAGCATTGCAATGCATTGAAACAAAAATATTTGCTTTTGATTTGTTAGCAATAGTAGCTCTATCGTCTAGTTCAACAAAAACGTCTTTATTTCTTGTATAAACAACTGTAATATTAGGATCTTTTTCTAAGATCTCACCAACTCTTAAAACAGTTTTTAGGGCAATGTTTTTTTCTACATTACCATGATAAGTTGCACCATAATCTTTTCCTCCATGACCTGCATCTAAAACAACTTTAAATTTTGTATTTTGGGCATAACTTATGCAAACAAAAAATAGGAAAACAACTGAAAAAAAAGATTTAGTATATGTAATTTTCATAATTTGAAAATATTGAATGTTATAATTTTACTAACACTATAATTTTTAAAAAAAATATATGTAAGTTTGACCCTTCAAAAACTAAGCCACAATTATACAAAAATAGCACAAAAGCATTGTATTTAAAGACTATCCATATCGTTTTTTTTTCCATTTTCCTAACAATTGGAACGACTGCGTCATTTTCGCAAGAGATTACTACAAAAGAGACTTTACAAGTTAATGCCAATGAGTTATTAACAATTAAAGATACTACAAAAGTAGATTCGACTAAGAAAAAGAAAGCAATCCTTGAAGGTATTGTAAACCGAAAAGCCAAAGGCTACGAAAAGATTAATCAACGAAAAAAAGAAATGACTTTATATGATGAAGCAGAACTTTACTACAAAGATATCGAATTAAAAGCAGGAATTATTGTACTAAATTATGAGACTAATGAAGTTAATGCTGGCCGTTTAAAAGATAGTGTTGGAAATTATACTCAATATCCTTCCTTTAAACAAGGTGCAAATTTAATTGAGCCTGATTCTATACGATTTAACACAAAAACTAAAAAAGCTATCATTTGGAATTCTAAATCGAAACAAGGAGAACTGAATTTTAAAGCAGCCATTTCAAAACGAGAAAATGATTCTGTTATTTTCATGAAGGATGTCCGTTTTACCACTGCAAAAGATGTAGATAACCCAGAATACTATTTTTTAGCACGAAAGATAAAGTTTGTTCCCGGAAAAAAAGTAGTCACCGGTTTAACAAATTTAGTAATTGCTGATGTTCCTACACCAATTGGAGTTCCTTTTGCATATTTTCCTATGTCTGAAGAAAGCATTTCAGGTTTTATATTACCAGCTCCTGGACAAAGTAATTCACAAGGTTATTTTCTTCAAAATGGTGGTTATTATTTTGCTTTGAGTAAATTCTATGATTTAGCTGTATTAGGAGATTATTACACTAATGGAAGTTATGGTTTACGGGCAGAAAGTAGTTATGCTTTGCGCTATAAATTTAGTGGTAGAATCAATCTTCGATATGAAAATCAGATTCAAAGCGAAAGAGGTTTTCCGGATTATGTAAAATCGAAGCAATACAATATTCAGTGGAGTCATAGCCAAGATCAAAAAGCAGCCGCAAACTCAAGGTTTTCAGCATCGGTAAACGTTTCTAGTAGTCAATATTTTAGAAATTCATTAAACTTATCCAATATTGGAGCTACTTTAAACAACAACTTATCGTCTTCAGTCTCATACTCTAAAACAATACCTACCTTACCTCAAGTAAATCTTTCGGTTACTGCTACGCATTCTCAAAATACAAATACAGAGCAAATTAATATGACATTACCAACTTTTCAAGGTAGTGTTGATAGAATTTATCCATTTGCTCCAAAAAATGGAACTAAAAAAGGAGTTTTTCAAAATATTAATTTACAATATAACCTTAATGGTAAAAATGAAATAGTGACTTCTGATTCCTTATTTTTTAAACCTCAAATGTTTAAAGATGGTAAAGCAGGGTTTCAACATTCTATTCCGTTGAGTACTAACTTTAAAGTATTTAAATATTTTAGTGTAAGTGCAAGTTCAAGTTTTAACGAAACATGGGTATTTAACACAGTTAGAAAATCATATAGTTCTACAGAAAATGGAGTAGTATCATCCCGTGTAGATGAATTTGGAGCTTTTAGAACCTATAATTTTAATTCGAGTTTAGGAACAACTATTTATGGAACTTTTGATTTTGGAGAAGATAAAAAGATTCAAGCTATTAGACACGTAATGCGTCCTTCTGTTTCTTATAATTACAATCCAAGTTTTGAACAATATTATGACACTTATGCTATTGATGCAACTGGAACAACAATGGCAGAATATACTCGCTTTGAAAACGGAATTTATGGTGCTCCAGGTTTAAACAAATCAAGCAGCATTGGCTTTGGAGTAGGAAATTCATTTGAAGCAAAAGTTAAAAAAATTGATGAAAAAACAGGGAAAGAAGAAATCAAAAAAGTAATGTTGCTTAGTAATTTAAACCTTTCAACTGCTTATAATATAACCGCAGATTCATTAGCCTTACAACCATTATCTATTAGTGGTGGTACGACATTATTGAAAGATAAAATGAATATTAATTTCGGAACAAATTTAGATCCATATGCTATTGATAACAGTGGAACTAGAATAAATACATTTAATATTGATAATGGTGGTTCTCTTTTTAGAATGACAAGTGCCAATATGCAAATTAATTATTCATTAACAAGTAGTGGGTCTGATGGAAAAAACAAAACTAAATCTCAAAATGAATTAAATGGTGGAAGATCTGATGATTTATTTGGAAAATCGTCTGATTTAAATGACAACAGACAAAGTCTTTTTGATAAGAATAAAGACGATAAAGAGGAAAACAAATCAACAGAAAATTACAATTCCAAATTACCGTGGGATTTGCAATTTGCTTATTCTATAACCTATAACAACAGCAATAGACAAAGTGAAATTAGTAATAATTCACTAATGGTTTCTGGAAATGTAGAATTAGCTCCTCGTTGGAAAGTTGGTATTTCTACAGGATATGATTTTGCACAAAACGGAGTTACTTTTACGCAGTTTAGGTTTGAAAGAGATTTGGAAAGTTGGCGAATGAGTTTCAACTGGGTTCCGTATGGTACAAATGCCTATTGGGGATTCTTTATTGGTATTAGCTCTTCTATGCTTAGTGACATCAAGTGGGACAAAAATAAAGTGCCAGACAGAATTTTAAGATAAATATAAATAAATTCAGTATTCTTATTGAGATGCTGAACCAAATTCAACATAAAATGAAAAAAATAATATTTACAGACAAAGCTCCTGCTCCTATTGGACCTTATAATCAAGCTGTTTTAGTTGGAAATACTTTATATACTTCTGGACAAATTGCTATTAATCCGTCAACGGGTGAATTGGTTTTAGATTCTATAGAAGATGAAACTAAACAAGTAATGGAAAACAGGAAAGCGGTTTTAGAAGCTGCCGAAATGACTTTTGAAAATGTAATAAAAACTAGTATTTTTATTATGAATATGGGAGATTTTGCTAAAATAAATGCTGTCTATGGAACTTATTTTGATGAAAAAACCGCTCCAGCTAGAGAAACTGTTCAAGTAGCTTGCTTACCCAAAAATGTAAACATTGAAATTTCAATGTTAGCTATTAAATAAAAAAACGTTACAGTTTGAATATTCTCACTGTAACGCTTCTTTTTTATTTTTAAAAGTATTAATCTAATTTCTTAGCATTTTTTACTTTCTGGTCTAAAATGGCTATATCAATTACTTCGCTCATTTTATCTACATAATGAAATGTTAGCCCTTTTAAATACTCTTGGTTTATTTCTTCAATATCGGGTTTGTTTTCATTACACAAAATGATTTCTTTAATATTTGCTCTTTTTGCGGCTAAAATCTTTTCTTTAATTCCACCAACAGGCAAAACTTTTCCACGTAAAGTAATTTCTCCAGTCATCGCTAAGTTTTTCTTGACTCTTTTTTGGGTATAAGAAGACACCATAGAGGTTAACATAGCAATTCCAGCACTAGGCCCATCTTTTGGAGTTGCACCTTCAGGAACGTGTATATGGATATTGTATTTCTCTAATACTTCATCTTTTATACCTAATAAATCGGCATTTGCTTTTATATACTCTAAAGCTATAGTTACAGACTCTTTCATAACAGTTCCAAGGTTTCCTGTCATGGTCATTGCCCCTTTTCCTTTTGAAATAAGTGATTCTATAAATAAAATATCTCCTCCTACTGATGTCCAAGCTAAACCGGTTACAACACCAGCAGTATCGTTATTCTCGTATTTATCTCTTTCTAATCTTGGTGATTTTAAGACTCTTATAATATCTTCAGCCGTAACTTTAACATTATATTCTTCTTCCATTGCTATAGATTTGGCAGCATTTCTTACCATTTCTGCAATTTTCTTTTCTAAACCACGAACACCAGATTCTCTTGTGTAACCCACAACAATTTTTTCAAGTTCTCTTTTACCAATAGTTAAATGTTTATTGGTTAAACCGTGTTCTTTTAATTGTTTTGGTAATAAATGTTTGTGAGCTATTTCGATTTTTTCTTCAATCGTGTAGCCCGACATTTTTATGATTTCCATTCTATCTTTCAAAGCAGGTTGAATGGTTGACAAGCTATTTGATGTTGCAATAAACATAACTTTAGATAGATCATAACCCATTTCTAGGAAATTATCATGAAACTCACTGTTTTGTTCTGGATCTAATACTTCTAACAAAGCTGATGATGGATCACCACTGTGACTAGAACTTAATTTATCAATCTCATCTAATACAAATACTGGGTTTGAAGTTTTTGCTTTCTTGATGGACTGAATAATCCTACCAGGCATTGCTCCAATGTATGTTTTTCTGTGTCCACGAATTTCTGCTTCATCGCGCAAACCACCTAATGAAATACGAACATATTCACGTCCAAGCGCTTCTGCAACAGATTTACCAATAGAAGTTTTTCCAACTCCAGGAGGTCCATATAGACATAGAATTGGTGATTTCATATCATTTCTAAGCTTTAAAACCGCTAAGTGTTCAATAATACGCTTCTTTACATCTTCTAGTCCAAAATGATCTCTATCAATGATTTTTTGTGCTCTTTTTAAGTCGAAATTATCCTTGGTAACTTCATCCCAAGGCAATTCTAAATATAATTCTAAATAATTACGTTGTATACCAAAATCTGGAGCATTTGGATTAGTTCGTTGCAATTTTGAAAGTTCTTTTTCAAAATGTTTCTCAACTTCTTTATTCCATTTTTTAGTTTTAGCTTTTGTACGCATTTCTTCGATTTCTTGCTCATACGAAACGCCACCTAATTCTTCTTGAATGGTTTTCATTTGTTGTTGCAAGAAATACTCACGTTGTTGCTGGTCTAGATCAGTTCTTACTTTTGATTGAATATCATTTTTAAGTTCTAATTTTTGCAACTCTAAATTCATGTAACGAAGCGTTTCTAGGGCTCTTTCTTTTAAATCTCCAATTTGGAGTAAATCTTGTTTTTCCTTAACATTCAAATTCATGTTTGAAGAAACAAAATTGATTAAAAAAGGATTACTATCAATGTTTTTTATAGCAAAAGTAGCTTCCGAAGGAATATTTGGACTCTCATTTATAATTTCAATTGCCAATTCTTTAATTGAATCAACAATAGTTTTAAATTCGTCATCTGTTGGGTCTGGACGTTTTTCTACAACTTCTTTAATTGTTGCTCTTAGATAAGGTTCTTCTTGTGTGAATTTATCTATTTCAAAACGTTTTTTCCCTTGAAGGATTACAGTTGTATTTCCATCAGGCATTTTTAGAACTCGCATTATTTGAGCCACTGTTCCTACTCTATGGACATCTTTTGCTGTTGGTTCTTCAACGTCTTCGTCTATTTGTGATACTACTCCAATTATTTTTCCTTTGGCATTAGCATCATTTAAAAGTTTGATGGATTTATCTCTTCCTGCTGTAATTGGAATTACAACACCTGGAAATAAAACAGTGTTACGCAAAGGAAGTATAGCTAAATCTTCTGGTAAAGATTCATTATTCATTTCCTCCTCATCTTCTGGAGTCATTAATGGTATTAATTCTGCATCAGATTGAATTTCTTGTAGTGACAAGTTGTCAATTGAAAATATTTTTTGTTTCGACATAGTTATTTTAGGTCATTTTGTCATTAAACTTCATGTTTATGAAATAATCATTCTCTATGAGCATATCATAAAGAACTGAATATCAAATCATAAATTTTATAATTTATAGTACTTCACTTTATAAAGTCAAGTTTTATGCCATAAAAAAATCCGTCTAAATAAAACTTAGACGGACTTAATTTTTGAATTAACTTATTTAGTATTCTACATCAAATGCTCCTTCAGTAATAACATAAGGTGTTGAACCATTTACTACATTAAAACTAAAAGTTCCAATTACTCTATCCAAGGTAATACTAGTAATTGTAACCGTTCCAGAATTTGACATTAAAGAAGTTGTATTATTTAATTTATAGGTTGCCTGAACCATATCAGTTGCAATATCACCTGTAATAGTATATGTACCAGGTGTTATATTCTCATCTACTCCAATGGTTATGCTTTGATCATTTGTGTTAGCAGCTCCAATACCAATAACTCCATTAACTGTTACAGCTAAAATATCAGTTTCAACAAACTCAGTTCCGTTAATTTTTGCAAAAAAAGTATCGTTGTTTGTATCCAAATAATCTTCATATGTAATGTTTGTAAAAACACCTTCGGTAATGTTTTTTGGAGCAATATTAGGAGTATCATCTGACCAATATCCTTTAAAAGAAAATGTCCCAGAAATAGTTTTATTTACAGTATTTATAGAAGTAATAGTTATTGAACCTGTATTTTCTGTAGGATTATTAAAATTTAATGAAGACCATCCAAAATCAGTTCCAGCAGGAGAGTATGTTAATATATTTTCATTTGCAGGATAAGTTCCTGTAGCTACTCCATCAATTAAGAAAGAAAAACTTTCACCAGTGTCTCCTCCAATAGTTGCATTTATAGCCATTAAATTACCTCCAATAAGTGCAGCTGTAGACTGAGCTGTCCATAATTGACCGTCAATTTTTGCTGTAAATGATCCAACTGGATTGTTTGGATTATTAGGGTTGTTTGGGTTTAAAGCTGTTAAATCGATAGCTGGATCTAAAGGTTCCGTTTCACAAGAAATAAAAGAAACAATTGTAAATAGAACAATTAAACTTTTAAAAAATATTGATTTTTTCATTTTTTATTATTTTTTTTCAAATATATACTTTTTATTTTTTTGTCACAATTTTTTGGACCTTAGTTAATAGAAAAACTCCAATAATGAAAAATACGGCTAAAAATACTATAGCATTTCGCATAGAACCTGAAATTTGATCTATAGTTGCGAATATTCCCATTCCAATTACAATTCCAATTTTTTCGGCAACATCATAAAAACTAAAAAAGGATGTAGTATCCTTTGTGTCTGGCAATAATTTAGAATAAGTGGAACGTGATAAGGATTGAATTCCTCCCATAACTAAACCAACGAAACCCGCTGTAATATAGAATTGTACTGGACTAACTACAAAAAAAGCATAAATACAAATTACAAACCAAATCGAATTTATAATTATCAAAGTTTTTATATTCCCTATTTTTTCTGATATTCTTGAAGTGATAATCGCACCAAAAACAGCTACAATTTGTATCACAAGAATACTAATTATCAGTCCAGTTGTTCTTTGACTATCTGATTCCCATTTAATTTCTTGTTCTCCAAAATAAGTCGCAACCAACATAACGGTCTGAACAGCCATACTATAAACAAAAAAACTGCGTAAATATTTCTTTAAAATTATATTTTCTTCTAGTTGATGCCAAACTTTTTTCAATTCTTTATAGCCATTGAAAACAACATTTTTTGTAACCTTGTTATTCACTGTGTTTTTTGGTAAATAATAGAATGTGTATTGACTAAATACTATCCACCAAATTCCAACAGAAATAAACGAATATTGCATGGCTTTAAAAGAGGCTGCATTTCTGACTGCTTCTAAAGCTGTATCAATTTCTAATGGTGTACCCGATTTCAGTAACTCTTCTGAAATTGATAAATCAAAACCAAACCATTCAGGTTTCATAACCATCGCTAAATTTAACAGCAGTAAAACAACACTACCTATATAACCTAACGAATATCCTTTTGCACTTAGCTTATCTTGTTGCTCTGGATATGCAATATCTGGTAAATAGGAATTATAAAACACTAAACTTCCCCAAAAACCTATTAAACCAAAAAAGAAACATAGAATTCCAAAATACAAATTATCTAAAGTAAAAAAGGATAGTCCAATACAAGGCAAAGCACCTAAATAACAAAAGAATTGCATAAAGCGTTTCTTATTTCCTGCAAAATCTGCAATTCCAGAAAGTAAAGGTGACATTATGGCAACTATTAAAAAAGCAAAGGCTGTTACAAAACTAATTAAAGCTGTATTTTTTACTTCAAATCCAAGAAAATCTACTGAAGTAATTCCTTTGATTTTAAATAAAGCACCATAATATATAGGAAATATTGCTGATGAAATTACTAAATTATAAACAGAATTCGCCCAATCATAAAAAGCCCATGCGGTTCCTAATTTTTTATTTCCTTTCTCTAAGTTTGCCATATATATATAATTAAAAAGTCCCATATAAATGGGACTTCGAATATACATTTTTATTTTAAACTATTTAAAAGTAACGCCAAATTTAGCAGCTTCTTTTTTTGCCTCAGGAACAAGAGCTGTTAACTCCCTAATTCTTGTTTCATTACTTGGATGCGTACTTAATATTTCTGGTGGAGCACCTCCACTAGAGTTTGCAGACATTCTTTCCCAAACATAAACAGCGTTCATCGGTTCATAACCTGCAATAGCCATTAAGGTTAAACCAATCATATCCGCTTCACTTTCGTGAGAGCGACTAAAAGGCAACATCGCACCCACTTGAGAACCTACTCCATAAGCTTGCATTACTAATGCTTGTGTTTCTGCACTTTTATTTCCAACAGCTATTGCTGCTCCAACTTGACCTACTTGTTGTAATAAACCAGCACTCATTCGTTGTTGACCGTGATTTGCTAAAGCGTGAGCAACTTCATGCCCCATTACAGCTGCAATTCCAGCATCATCTTTACAAATTGGAAGTATTCCAGTGTAAAAAACTATTTTCCCTCCTGGCATACACCAAGCGTTTACAGTTGGATCATCTACTAAATTATATTCCCATTGGTAATCTTTTAAATATCCTGCATTTCCATTTGCTGTTAAATAACGTTCAGCAGCCGTTTTAATTTTCATTCCAATCGTTTCAATACGCTTAGCATCAGTTGTTCCTTTTACAACTTTATTTTCAGTTAAAAAAGCATCATATTCTTGAAAAGCCATGGGGAAAATTTGACTGTTAGGTACAAATGCCATAGTGCTTTTACCTGTAAACGGATTTTTAGCACACGATATTACTACCAGTAATAATAATCCCAAACTAATTTTAATTCTATTATTCATAATGTTTTAATTTAATGGTATAAAAATACAAATTAATACTAACAAAAATAATGCCTAAAGTAAATTTAAAAAAAAATAGATAAAGAGTTTTAAAACAACGTTAATCTAACTTTTATCTGATAAATTAATACTAAATTTGCATTCAAAACCTACAATAAATGTCAAAAAAGCCTTCTAAAAATAAACAAGGAATTGAGATTCCTTCCTTCATAATTAAAACGGGTAAACTACTTCAAAGCATTTCAACAGCATTAACTTTAAGATTTGCAGCCAAATTATTCACAACTCCAATAAAATATAAAGTTCCGAAAAGAGAAAAACCAATGCTTGATGAAAGTACTCAAGAAAATATATTTATTGAAAGCCTAAATAAAACAGTTGTCGTTTATCATTATGGAAAAGGAGAGAAAACGATATTATTAGTTCACGGTTGGTCTGGAAGAGGCACTCAATTATACAAAATTGCTGATGCAATGGTTGCAAAGGGATATGAAGTAATTAGTTTTGATGCTCCTGGTCATGGTAAATCTAATGGCAACAAATCCATGATGCTAGAATTTATTGAATGCATTTTGACACTAGAAAAAAAGTTTGGCCCTTTTGATTATTCCATTGGACACTCGCTTGGTGGAATGGCAATAATAAATGCGTTGAAAAAAGGATTTAAAACCAAAAAAATCGTGACGATTGGAAGTGGAGATAAAATTTCTGATATTGTAAAGGATTTTGTTAAACAATTACAATTAAAACCTACTTTAGCTCCAAAACTAACGGCTTATTTTGAAAAGAAGTTAAATGATAAAATGTCAGATTATGACTCTAATACTGTAATCCAAAATTTTGATATTCCTCATTTAATAATACACGATAAAGATGATGTAGAAGTTGGTGCTTATTGTGCAGAAAATATTCATAAACATTCTAAAAACAGTATTTTATTTTTAACCGAAGAACTGGGACACAGAAAAATTTTAGGAAGTGATGAAGTAATTCATCAAATCAATGAGTTTATTGATTAGTTTGTTCGGCTTTCATTTCAACTGTTTTTTCTTTCCAAATACTAATAAGTTTAGCTAAATCTATTGGATCTTTTGCTTCTTGTCTTGGTAAAAGATGGTTTTCAAAAGCAGTCAATAAAATACTTTCAATATTAAAATCTTCCAATACGGAGTAAGGTTGATATTCTGTTTTTAGATTTATATCAAACAATCTTGCGGTACTGTTAGACCAAAAAGCCTTCCAGCCACTTTTTAAATCTTTAATCAAATCAAACGTTGTACTTCCTGTTTGTCTATTAATTAGTTTTACTAAAATTTGTCCGTCTTTTCTAGAAAGTTTTTTTAGTTTGGCTTCAAATTCTTCTGTCAAAAATTTTTCAACGATTTTAAAATATTTCTTTTTTTCTTTTTCGGTTTTTAATTTTTCCATGACACTATTCATAGCCACTAATTTTTCAGAAGCCATCTTAGCATAAGGATATGTTTTATAAACCCTTCGTTTTAAAATTGCCATTCGCTTCTGCTCTTCAGTCATGGTATAAGCTCCATTTTCTGTTAAAATAACTTCTTCTAATTCTATGGTATAACGAATTGTATCTGTTGTAGTCACTATCGAATCTTTATCTTGAGCAAAAGACAAAAAAGGAATGAAAAGGAATAATAAGTAGGTTAATTTTTTCATGCAAATGATTATTTGTTTTTTTTGAATCAAATAATAGACCAAAAATATAGAATTAATGTGTAAGTCTACTTACTAATTCTTAATTTAGCAAAAAATTAAAACTTTATGAGTACAAAATCTATCTTAAACAAAGCTTCGCTTACTTTTTTAGAAAAATATTTAAACAATGCATCTCCAACTGGTTATGAATCGGAAGGACAGAAAATTTGGATGGATTATTTAAAACCATATGTGGATACTTTTACTACTGATACTTATGGTACAGCTGTTGGAATTATTAATCCAGATGCAAAATATAAAGTAGTAATTGAAGGACATTCTGACGAAATTGCTTGGTACGTAAACTATATTACTGATGACGGATTTATTTATGTAATTAGAAATGGTGGAAGTGATCACATGATTGCTCCTTCAAAACGAGTTCATATTCATACTAAAAAAGGAATCGTAAAAGGTGTTTTTGGTTGGCCAGCGATTCATACCAGAAATAAATCTAAAGAAGAACCAGCTCGCATTGATAATATTTTTATCGATTGTGGTTGTGAAACTAAGGAAGAAGTTGAAAAAATGGGCGTTCATGTAGGTTGTGTAATAACTTATCCTGATGTTTTTGAAATTTTGAACGAAAACAAATTCATTTGTCGTGCTATTGACAATAGAATGGGTGGATTTATGATTGCTGAAGTAGCTCGTTTGTTGAAAGAAAATAAAAAAACTTTACCTTTTGGATTATATATCGTGAATTCAGTGCAAGAAGAAATTGGCCTTCGTGGTGCTGAAATGATAACACAAAGCATCAAACCAAATGTTGCTATTGTTACAGATGTTTGTCACGATACTTCTACTCCAATGATTGACAAAAAAATCGAAGGTGATTTAAAAATGGGTAAAGGTCCTGTGATTGCTTATGCACCAGCCACTCAAAACGTTCTACGTGAAATGATTGTGGACACAGCAACTGAAAATAAAATTCCATTCCAAAGAAATGCTTCTTCTAGAGCAACTGGAACAGATACGGATGCTTTTGCTTACAGCAATGGTGGTGTTGCTTCTGCATTAATCTCATTACCTTTACGTTACATGCATACAACTGTAGAAATGGTTCACAGAGATGATGTTGAAAACGTAATTAAATTGATTTATGAATCATTATTGAAGATTGAAAATAATGAAACGTTTTCTTATTTTAAATAATTAAGATTTTCGGATATTCAGATAATGGATTTTCAGACAAAAGATTAAAGGGATTTTTGAAACTAGTTTTTCGTCAATCCCTTTTTAACTTTTAACCACTTAAACTTTTTAAACTTTATGAAAAACATCTATATAATGTTGGTTGTGTTTTTTGGAACTTTAATTTGGACCATCATAAATCCAAATGAAGGGTTTACTTGCTTTTTGGAAATAATTCCAGCCATTATTGGATTAGCGATTTTAGTTTTGACTTTTAAACGCTTTCGATTTACAAATTTCACTTACTTTTTTATCTTAATTCATTGTATCATTCTCTTTATTGGAGGACATTATACCTATGCTGAAGTTCCTTTATTTGATTGGATTAAAGAAGTTTTTGATCAAAGTCGAAATAATTATGATAAAGTTGGCCATTTTGCACAAGGATTTGTACCCGCTTTGATTATACGTGAATTGTTTATTCGAAAAAATGTAATTTCAAATAAAAGCTTTTTCAACTTTATAATTGTTTCCATTTGTTTAGCTATAAGTGCTGCTTATGAATGGATTGAATGGGCGGTTTCACTTATGACTGGTGAAGGTGGTGATGCTTTTTTAGGAACTCAAGGCTATATTTGGGACACACAATCGGATATGCTTTATGCAACGATTGGTGCTGTTTGTGCTTTGGTGTTTATGAGTAAATTTCAGAACAAGTACTTAGAAAAGTTAAACCATTAAGAAATTAAGTTTCATTAAGCTAAACTTAACTTTCTAAATCTCTTAATGGTTTAAATCTAAAAGTGTTACAACTTATTTTTTCAAATAAGCCAAAACATTTTCTTCAATTCTATCATTGATATTAGAAATATCTGCTTTTACGAATTTTTCACCTAAAATATTTTCATATAATTCAATATATCTTTCAGAAACGGTTGCAATGTATTCATCTGACATGTCTGGAATTTGTTGTCCATCTTTTCCTTGAAAACCATTGGCAATTAACCATTGACGTACAAACTCTTTAGATAATTGTTTTTGAGCTTCACCTCTATCTTGTCTTTCTTGATAGCCTTCAGCATAAAAATAACGCGATGAATCTGGAGTATGAATCTCATCAATCAAAACGATTTGACCGTCTTTAGTTTTTCCGAATTCGTATTTTGTATCTACTAAAATTAATCCGCGAGAAGCAGCAATTTCAGTACCTCTTTGGTATAAAGCTCTTGTGTATTCTTCTAAAACTAGATAATCAGCTTCACTTACAATTCCCTTAGCTAAAATATCTTCACGAGAAATATCTTCATCGTGTTCACCATTAGCCGCTTTTGTTGAAGGTGTAATTATTGGTGTTGGAAATTTATCATTTTCTTGCAATCCTTCAGGTAAAGCAACGCCACAAAGCATTCTTTTTCCTAAAGCATATTCTCTAGCTGAATGTCCAGCTAAATAACCACGAATAACCATTTCAACTTTAAAAGGTTCACATAAATGTCCAACTGCAACACTTGGATCAGGAGTTGCAATTAACCAATTCGGCACAATATCTGAAGTCAACTCCATAAATCGTGTAGCAATTTGGTTTAAAATTTGACCTTTATAGGGAATTCCCTTTGGCATAACCACGTCAAAAGCTGAAAGTCTATCTGTAGCAACCATAACTAATAAGTCATCGTTGATGTTATAAACTTCTCTAACTTTTCCGTGATAAACCGATTTTTGATTTGGAAAATTGAAATTGGTAGTAGTAATTGTATTCATTTAAACTAGTGTGTTGTTTGATATGCAAATGTAATTTGTTTACCAATGCCAAACAATATCTAAATAAAAAAAGGAGAAATTACTTTCTCCTTTCCAACTAAATTAAACAAAATCGCTTATTTAAAACGAATATTGTACGTAACACCTAAACCAACAGTTTGCAAATCAACATCGTTTTCTGCAAATGTATTTTGGTAAAAAGCGTAAATGTTCCAATCTCTGTTATGGTACCCTAATTGTGGGTTTACATATAAACCACCTTCATTATTTTCTACATTAGTTAAAAATCCATACCCTAAATCAGAACCAATAAAAATTCCACTAGGTGTAAAATAATAACGTAAGAATCCAGCAACTGGTACAATTCCAAAATCTTCTAAATTATCTTTTGCAAAGAAATGACTGTAACCAGAAGCTACACCAATTGCAAAATTAGGATTGAATAAATATTGACCTCTAAGATCTAATCCTAAGTTAAAAGACGATACATCACTTGCATCTCCCAATGGAATTCCGGCAGTTAATCCTGCTTTAAGCCAAGAGTTACTTGGAGTAATATCAATTTCTGTTTGTTGTGCGAAAATTGGACTTAAGCCTAATAATCCAATAATTAAAAATAATTTTTTCATAATTTTTTCTTTTAGTTAATGAGACAAATGTAGGCCGGTCAAGCAAGAATGATTTACAAGATTTTCGCTAAGATTTATAGAATTAAAGGATAAAATGGTTTATATAACTGAATACCAAACAAAAAGCCAATTAAATTACTAATTGGCTTTAGACTATAGAGCTGTTTAAATTTACTCTATTGTTATAAAATCTTTTTCTTAATCACAAAATTAAAAGCTCTGTAACATAAAAGTCTTCTGAAATATTTCATAAAATTAGCATCAAAACCAATGGCATATCTTCTAAAACTTTTTTTCGGGTTTTCGGATATTTTGTATATTTTCTCTACAATTGTGTCGATCAAATCATTATTCTTGCATGTTTTGTTAGCCAATATGGTATCAATTTTAAGCATCATAGCATTATAATGTACATTATTGGTTGGTTTAGATTTTATGACGTTTTTTTGAAAATTAGTAGGCGCATTTCCAAATTGAACCGTACAAACACTAATGTTAAAATCAATTAATTCATAAGACATACATTCAGAAAAGCTTTCAACCGCTTGTTTTGTAGAATGATAAAAATTTCCTAATGGTAAATTTACTAAACCCGCTACAGAAGTAATATTAATAAATTGTCCGAAATTTTGTGCTCTAAATACTGGAATAAAAGCCCTACAAGTTTTTACAACTCCTAACCAATTAACATTTACAATAGAGTCTATTTCAGAATCTGTTGAAAGCTCTACAAAACTCCTGTATCCTTTTCCTGCGTTGTTAATAATAACATCAATAGTTTTATAATCTTTAAGGATTTCTTTTTTGGCTGTTTCAATGCTTTCAGTTGAAGTAACGTCTAAAGCATAAAACTTTATATTTGGATGAATAGTTAAGCCTTCAACCAAGTCAAAATGATGCACAGTTGCAATTACTTGCCACCCTTTTTCCGCAAAATACATTGACATTTTATTACCTAAACCACCACAAGCTCCTGTTATAAGAACAGTTTTCAATATTTTATGATTTTAAATGAGCCGCAAAATACAATAAATTATGGTTAAAAAACAGAAGAGCCATTTCAATGTAGTAATGGCTCTTTGAATTTTACATATTTATGGACCAAACTGAATAGCTTTTAGGGGCACATTGAATTTTTACCCATTTATCCCCTTGAGTTGTAGGAAGCCAAGTTGAACTTCCAGTAAAATCTTTAATTTGAGCATTACTCCAATTGGTTTGAATCCATCGTTCTTGCCAGTTGTCAGAATTATTCAAATAAACTACTAATCCTGGATTTCCATTATACCCATTTCTTCTTGCTATATATTCATCGTTATCTGAATATAGAATAGATGTTGTTCCCGTAGCTTTGTTGTTATGAATCCAAATCAGGTTATTCAATTTGTTTTTATCCAACCATTCTTCATAATCTTTATAGAAAAGAGTTGGATAACCCTCGTGAGTTAAAATGTAAGCATAAGCCAAGTTTTTATTATAAATTTCATCCGTATCATGATTTGTGACGAAGGTTACAGCTTTGTATGGATTTCTTTTCCACATCATATCATCATTAAGTAAAGCTAAATTATTGCCGTCAAAAGCATCATTCATTTTATAATAACAAGCAAAATCAAAAACAGAACTATTTGCATTATTTGCCCACCATTCTAAGGTATTTACATTTGAATCCCAATATTCACCAACAGAAAATCCTCCTACATTAGCATTCCATTGATTTACAACCCATGGACCAAATCCTTTTACATAGTCAAAACGCCAACCATCAAATTTCATGGTATTTTTATAATATTTCCCAACAGCATCTGACCTAACCCACAACCAATCTTGGACATAAGGATTTGCGTGACACAAATCGGGGAAACCTCCAAATGCTCCTTCATCATTATTACCATAGCCATTTTTATAAAAATCATTATAAGTCCGATTAAATTTCCCAGAAGCAACATTAAATTTTGTATATGTATTGGTTCCTGTAAATGGATTAGCTTCTGACTGACCACCACTATTATGATTAAGCACAATATCGGCATAAACTTTCATTGATTGCCCATGAACAGCAGTAATTAAACTTGTCAACTCTGTTTTTGAGCCAAATCTAGTTTCGGTAGTTCCATTTTGGTTAAAATTACCAAAATCATAATAATCCGTTGGATCATAACCCATTGAGAAAGGGCCATTTTGTGCTTTTGAAGCAGGAGGCAACCAAATAGATTCAATTCCAGCATTTCCCCAAGCCGTAACTTTACCTTTTACTACATTCCACCAAGTTCCTCCAGCTGGTACATCCCAATAGAAAGCTTGCATCATAACTCCACCACCTGGGCCAGCTACAAATTTTTCAACATTACTCGATGTTCCTGTGCTAAATGGTTTTCCGTCATGTTTAGTAACATTTATAACCTTAAAATCTTTAGAAGATGAACTAGGTGTGTTTAAAGCTTCATCATTTTTTTCACAAGAAGTTAAAGAAAAAACAATACCTAATGTCAAAAAGCCTAATTGAATTTTTTGTTTCATGATTTATTATTTTGCTATTAATTATCCTAAATTAATATAAAATCATCAAAAAAATAATTGATTAATTACGAAAACAATAACGAAAACGTTTTCGTGTTCATAAGTTTGTCACATATACGGTTAAGCCGTAAAAAAAACCATCTATTTTCATAAATGGTTTTTAAAGTTAATTCTAAATATCTTTCATCTTTCATCTTACATCTTGCATCTTTCATCTAATCACGATTCTCAATACTCTTATAAGCTTCAATTACTTTTCCAACTAATCTATGTCTAACAATATCTTTATCATCTAAATAGATAATTCCAATACCTTCTACATCTTTTAAGACAAGTATAGCTTCTTTTAATCCAGAAGTTGTTCTTCTAGGTAAATCGACCTGACCTGGATCACCTGTTATCATGAATTTTGCATTTTTACCCATACGGGTTAAAAACATCTTCATTTGGTTATGGGTTGTGTTTTGTGCTTCATCTAAGATTACAAAAGCATGATCTAATGTACGTCCACGCATAAAAGCCAAAGGGGCAATTTGAATGATTCCTTTTAAAATATAATCTTCTAAAGTTTGTGGAGGCAACATGTCGCGCAATGCATCATACAAAGGTTGCATGTATGGATCTAATTTTTCTTTCATGTCACCAGGCAAGAAACCTAAGTTCTCTCCGGCTTCCACAGCTGGTCTGGTTAAGATAATTCGTTTGACTTGTTTTTCCTTCAAAGCTTTTACAGCCATAGCAACACCAGTGTAGGTTTTACCTGTTCCAGCTGGACCAATGGCAAAAACCATATCGTTTTTATACACTAAATCAACTAATTTTTGCTGATTTGGTGTCATGGCTTTTATCAATTTTCCACCAATTCCATGTACCAGAATTTTATCTTTGTTATCCATGACTTGAGTTTCCTGTGCGTCACTTTCTAAGACACGTAAAATAACGTTATCATCTATTCTGTTGTATCGGGTGAAATGTTGCATTAATCGCCTAAAACGCACCTCAAACTCGTTTAAAACCTCTTCTTCACCGTAGGCTTTTAAAATAGTTCCTCGAGCAACTAATTTAAGTTTTGGATAATATTTTTTGATAGCTTCAAGATTGGCATCTTGTGTTCCCCAAAATTCTTTTGGAGCAATGTCGATTAATTCAATGATTCTTTCGTTCAAGGGCTTTCTTTTTTAAATTATTTTTGGTACGCTAAAAAATACATTAGCTTTGCATTCAAATTTAAGCAAAATAATGCCTGTTTTATTTTAAGTTATAAACAAATTTATGTCAATAATTACCCTTACATCTGATTTTGGATATAAAGACCATTATGTTGGTGCTTTGAAAGGGAAAATACTCTCTCAATTTTTAGAAGCAAAAATAGTTGACTTATCCCATCAAATAAATTACTTTAATATATTTGAAACCAGTTACATAATTGAAGCTTCCTATAAAAACTTCCCAAAAAACACTGTGCATATCGTTTGCGTAAATGCCGAACGAATTGAAACCATAAAGCATATAGTAATGCAATGGGAAGATCAATTTTTTATTGCAGCTGATAATGGCATATTAAATGCTTTAATCCAAAAGAAAAAAGCCCAAAAAATAGCCATCATTACTATACATGACAGATTAGAAGATGCTTCTGATATGAATGTTTTTGCAACGGTTGCCTGTCATTTAGCAAAAGGAGGAAATATTAGCGTTATTGGAAAAGAGATTGAAGCTTTAAGCGAATTTTATACCCAAAAACTGACTATTTCTGATACCTTTGAAGAAATAAAAGGGACTATTATATACATTGATCATTTTGGGAATTGCGTGACTAACATTACTAAAAAAGCATTTGATGAAGTCGCTAAAAACAGAAGTTTTGAAATTAAATTCAAAAATAAAACCCTTAATCGGGTTCATAAAAATTATTCTGATTTTATAGTTAACCCAAATAAATCCTTAAAAAAGTATGAAGGTGATTATTTGGCCATATTTAACGAAGCTGGTTATTTAGAAATCGCCATTTACAATGGAACTCCAGATTCGTTAGGAACAGCTACTTCGCTAATTGGATTAAGATTCAGGGATTTAGTAACTATAAAATTTAAAAATTAAATATTGTAGACTTCCACTTTCGTGGAAAAAAAAAAGACTATTTATGTTTGTACGAATTGTAAAAATGCGTTTTCAAGAAGATAAAATCGAAACTTTCCTAGAAAATTTTGAAGAAGTTAAAAACCACATACGAAATTTCGAAGGAAACCGTTTATTAGAATTATATCAAGATAAAAATGATCCACGTATTTTCTTTACCTATAGTTATTGGGAAAACGAATCAGATCTAGAAAACTATAGAAAGTCCGAACTTTTTGGAGGAGTTTGGAAATTCACAAAGGCCTTATTTAGTGATAAACCAGAAGCTTGGAGTGTAGACAAATTAGAATCTTTGGTTTAAAAGTTTAAAGGGTTAAGAGTTTAAAAGTTGTTTTAACTTTCTAAACTAATATAGTACATTTGCAATTCGATTACTCGATTTTTAGATTATTAGATTTTTCGAAATATCAAACAATCGAAAATTCAACAAAAACGATACTGAAACAAGTTCAGCATAAATATGAAAGCATTACTTTTAAGAGAAATAAAATCTTTTTTTGGTTCACCGATTGGGTATTTGGTGATTGCCATTTTTTTAGTACTCAACGGCTTATTTTTATGGGTTTTTGAAGGAGACTTCAATATTCCAAATTCAGGTTTTGCCGATATGAGTCCGTTTTTTAAATTAGCTCCTTGGATTTTAATTTTCTTGATTCCAGCTGTAACCATGCGCAGTTTTTCAGATGAAAAAAAACAAGGAACTATTGAATTGTTATTTACAAAACCTCTTTCTATATGGGAAATTGTAAACGGAAAATTCTTTGGTGCTTTAGTGCTAATTATTATTGCTATCATTCCAACCTTAATTTACGTTGTTATGATTTCCTATTTTGGAAATCCAGAAGGGAATATTGATATGGGAAGCACAATGGGTTCTTATTTTGGCCTTTTATTTCTAATTGCTGGATATACTGCTATTGGAGTCTTTACTTCTACCCTTTCTGAAAATCAAATTGTAGCTTTTATTATTTCAGTTTTCTTGTGTTTCTTTTTCTATTTTGGCTTTGACGGAATTGCAAGTTTTATGGGCGAATTTAGTGCTCTTTTTGCCTCTTTCGGAATGGATTATCATTTTAAAAGTATGAGTCGCGGTGTTATTGATACTAGAGATGTTTTATATTTTATTAGTGTCACCATCTTATTTTTAGCAGCAACTGTTTATCAACTTAAATCTTTAAAAGGCTAATGGAAGCAAATAAAAAAAATAGCCTTAAACAATTAGGAATCACAGCTGCCATTTTATTGGCAATCAATATTTTTGGAAATTACTTTTTCAAACGATTTGATTTAACCAAAGACAAACGATACACTTTATCAGAAACGACTTTAGGTATTATAGAATCAGTAGATTCACCTTTATATATTGATGTGTTTTTAGAAGGAAAGTTCCCTCCTGAATTCAAACGCTTACAAAACGAAACCAGACAACTTTTAGAAGAATTTACGGCTTACAATTCAAACATTATTTTTCAATTTGTTAATCCAATCGAAAAAGAAGAAGAACGTGTGGAAGTAATGAAAAACTTTTACGAAAGAGGTTTAATGCCCTTGAGTATTACTGTTGAAGATAAAGGAAAACAATCACAAGAAGTAGTTTTTCCTTGGGCAGTAGCCACTTATGGAGATAAAAGTACAAAAGTAGGTTTGCTAAAAAACTTAATGGGTGCTACCACAGAAGAAAAAGTAATCAGTTCTGTGCAACACATGGAATTTGCTTTTGCAGATGCACTGAATAAAATCACCAAACAAAAACAAAAGAAAATTGCCGTTTTAAAAGGAAATGGTGAATTAGATGATCTTTATATAGCCGATTTCTTAAAAACAGTTCGTGAGAGTTATTATATTGGGACTTTTACCTTAGATTCTCTTGCAAACAAGCCTATTGAGACCATTGAAGCTTTGCAAAAATACGACATGGCAATCATAGCAAAGCCAACAATAGCCTTCTCTGATGAGGAAAAACAAGTCATCGATCAATTTATCGTAAATGGTGGAAAAACACTTTGGTTAGTGGATGCTGTTAAAGCTGATATGGATAGTTTATTAACACAACCCCAAATATTAGCTTATCCCTTAGATTTGAATTTAACGGATCAATTGTTTCAATATGGAATTCGCGTTAACGGTCAATTAGTCAAAGACGAACAAGCTACACCTATAAAATTGGCTACAGGGCAAGAAGGAAGTCAAACCCAATACCAAGAATTTTCTTGGCGTTTTTCTCCGTTTGTTTATCCAGCTTCAAACCATCCAATTGTTAAGAATATGGAAGGTATTAAATTTGAGTTTGCAAATCCTATAGAAATCCTTAAAAACGACATTAAGAAAACGGTACTTTTAACAAGTTCAGCTTATTCTAAGCCTGTTGGAACACCATTACCTATTGCATTAGATTTAGTAACAGAAGAAACAAAACCTACAGATTATCCAAATGGAGGTTTACTGCCAATGGCTATTTTATTAGAAGGAAAATTCAAATCCGTTTATAAAAACAGAGTCCTTCCTATAAAAGATCCTAACTTTAAAGATAATAATAAAGAATCTAAAATCATTTTTGTTTCAGATGGTGATGTTATTAAAAATCAAGTAGATAAAGACGGCTATCCAATGGAACTTGGTTTTGATAAATTTACCAATCAACTTTACGGAAACAAAGAATTTTTAATGAATTGTGTCAACTATTTACTAGACGATAACGGCTTAATTAACATAAGAAGTAAAGATGTAGATTTACCTTTGTTAGACAAAGAAAAAGTATATGAAAACTACACTTTTGCCCAAATTATTACAATTGGATTACCATTAGCCCTTCTTGGATTGTTTGGTTTTTTGTTTACCTACTTAAGAAAAAGAAAATACGTAAAATAGAATTTCAATTATCCGAAAATCCAAAATCTGACTATCCGAAAATCTAAAAGAAATAAAGATTGTATTTTCAAAATTTAAAATTATATTTGTAGTCCTTAAAATTAATAAGGATTTTTAAAACCCAGAAGATGAAGTTTATCGTATCGAGCTCTTATTTATTAAAGCAACTACAAGTATTAGGTAGTGTTATTAACAACAGTAACACCTTACCTATTTTAGATAATTTTTTATTTGAATTAGACAATAATTCTCTTAAAGTTTCTGCATCCGATTTAGAAACTACCATGACAGCCTCTTTAGAAATTGATTCTACAAGTACTGGAAGTGTAGCTTTACCAGCAAAATTACTATTAGAAACTTTAAAAACGTTTCCAGAACAACCTTTAACTTTTACTGTTGAAGATAATAATACTGTTGAAATTAGTTCAAATTCTGGAAAATATGCTTTAGCATTTGCACCAGG
Organism: uncultured Flavobacterium sp.; assembly: GCF_963975005.1. Classification (GTDB taxonomy): domain Bacteria; phylum Bacteroidota; class Bacteroidia; order Flavobacteriales; family Flavobacteriaceae; genus Flavobacterium. The sequence goes on along the minus strand of NZ_CAXBFR010000010.1, from coordinate 5,929 downwards.
AGACGAATTTCCTAAATCAGTAGCTTTAGAAGATCCTTCTTCTACTTTAGTACCTGCAGATGTTTTATCAACAGCTATCAACAAAACTATTTTTGCTGCTGGTAATGATGATTTAAGACCCGTAATGAGTGGTGTCTTTTTTCAGTTTTCACCGCAAAGCTTAATATTTGTAGCAACAGATGCTCACAAATTAGTAAAATATGCTCGTACAGATGTAGTAGCTTCTGAAGTAGCCGATTTTATCATGCCCAAAAAACCTTTAAACATTTTAAAAGGAATTTTAGGAGCAACAGATGTTGAAGTTAAAATTGAATACAACGATTCTAACGCAACATTTACCTTAGAAAATTACATATTGACTTGTCGTTTAATTGACGGTAAATATCCTAATTACGATGCCGTAATTCCAAAGGAAAATCCAAATAAATTAATTATCAATAGAGTTCAGTTTTTGAATTCAGTACGTCGTGTGGCTATTTTTGCTAACAAGACTACACACCAAATTCGTTTAAAGATTGCAGGAACAGAATTAAACATTTCTGCTGAAGATATAGATTACTCTAACAAAGCTGACGAACGTTTAACTTGTGATTACCAAGGTGATGACATCCAGATTGGATTTAACTCACGTTTCTTAACCGAAATGTTGACTAACTTGACATCAGACGAAATTCAATTAGAAATGTCTATGCCAAACAGAGCTGGAATCTTAACACCAATTGATGGATTAGATGAAGGAGAAACAGTTACTATGTTAGTAATGCCTGTTATGTTAAATAGCTAGAATTCCCTTAACACTAGTATATAGTAAACCGTCTTGTTTGTAGAAACAAGACGGTTTTTTCATTTTATGATTCTTCTTGAATTACTAAAATCGGAATATCGGTTTTATACGATAATTTTTCGGTTAAATGAGTTGTAAATAATTCCACAAAGAAAGAGCGCTTGTAATTAGCCATGGCTAAAATATCAATCTCATGAAAATCTAAAAATTCAATAATAGTTTCTTCAATATATTCACTTGATTCTATAAAAAAAGTAACTTGTTCATCGGCAAAAAGTTTCTTCCAAGCTTCAATTTTCTCCTCGTTAACATCTGAAGTCAAAGACTGAACATATAAACATTTAACTTCTGCCTTCATTAATTTTGCAATTTGCAACACACTTTTTAGTGCTTTGATATCTTTATCTCTGTAGCGAGTAGTAAAACATATATTATCTATCTTTTTATATTTAGCCTCTAAAGGAACACTCAACAAAGGAACACTGACAGAGGTTAAAGCATCACCAGTGTTCGTTCCAATAAAAAACTCTTTCCATCCGCTTGCACCAGCTGTACCCATTACAACAAAATCTGTTTTTTCTTCCACAATACAATCTTTTATATTGCTTATCAAATCGCCATCCATTAATTTATGCGATAGCGAAATGTGCTCTAACTTACGTTCAGCTGCAAGGGTTCTTAATTTTGGAATTTCATCTTTAAACCTTTCAAAGGTTGCCAATTCAAAAGAATCAAATAATTGACTGTAATTTTGGGGAAAATATTGATAATCTATTATTGGCATTTGAAAAGTATGTAAAACTATAATTTCAGCATCCATAATTTTTGCCAATTCTAAAGCATAAACAAATGCATTTGTAGCCACATCAGAAAAATCAGTTGGGAAAAGAATTCGTTTCATAATAGTAATGTTAAATGTTAGAAGATTATCCACCATAAAATTACAAAATAATTCTTTTACACCACATGATAACTATCATGTTTTCAGTAAATTAATAAACAGTACCTCAAAACTATACCCACAAACAAAAAATCCATAACCATCAGCGTTTGACAAAGTCAATCCGTGTCATCTGCGTTCCAACCCACATGTAACACCACAAACAAATTAAGAATAAAATCACATTTAGTTCGCTAAAGATGATTTTATTTTAGTTGTAATGAATAAAATAATGTTCGCTTTTTGAGTTTCCTCTTTTAGATTTTTGAGCACTCTTGTGCTGCTCTTCGAATGTTTCCATATCGGTTCCTTTGCAGATTCCATACGAATAATGATATTTAATAAGTGCTAAGTCTTCTTCGGTCAAGACCTTATCAACATAAACACAACTCGAAAAGAAACTCTCACACTCTTTATTCGGTTGAATGTAAAAAAAACCGAGCGACCAAAAGAAATGCTTTTTAAGAGTCATCAATTGTTCCTCTTCATTAAAAATCATTTGAGAATTAATTTTTATAGAAGTATTGTAAATTTGTTGCTTCCCATTCCACGATAAAAAACCACCATCACTTTTACCAGTTATTCTTTTGTCCCAATCAATAGCGTCTGGTCTATTAACAAAATAGATGAAATAATTTGATTGATTTCGTCTATTAACCGTTTTTATTTTAAGAGAATCAACTTCTTTGTCTAAAAGTTTAAAAACTTTCTTCATTTCTCGAACCGTTTTACTGGGAACAGTTGAATCAAAGTAAACCTTAATTTCATCTTTCCAGTAGCGCATTCTTGCCTTTTTAACATCATTGGCATTGCCGTGCGTAGCATTAAAAACAAGCGCTTTGTAACGATTCAAAAAAACAGAGTCTTTTTCTTCATAAGCAACCCTTACCCCTTTTGTAAAATTGTTTCCCGAAACCCTAATCAGTGTATCTTTATTTTTATCTATGAAAAAACCGATGGAATCAACTGTAAAGCGATCACTCTTAAGCATAGCTTTATAGGAAGCATATTTAACATAAGAATTGGCATGCGCTGCTGATAAATCATTTCGCTCTTGAGCAAAAGAAAGTAGCACTGAGAAGAAAATCAAAAAAAAACTAAGTAGTCTCATTAATTTGGTTTTATTTTAACAAATTTAAAAATTTATTTACAATAACTATTAGATTCTATTTTTATCTTTGCAGAAACTTAGGGGTTTTGACCTACTAGTGCATAATCCTTTCAATTGTTACCCTTTAAAATGATAAACCAAGAAACTATAGTAGCCCTAGCTACACCCTCAGGAGCTGGAGCTATTGCCATAATTCGTCTTTCTGGAAATGAAGCTATATCAATTGCATCAAGTGTATTTGAATCGGTTTCTGGAAAAGATATTGCAAAGCAAAAAACACATACCATACACCTTGGTCATATAATTGATAACGGAAAAATCTATGATCAAGTCTTACTTTCCATCTTCAAAAACCCTCATTCGTATACGGGTGAAGATGTTGTGGAACTATCTTGCCATGGTTCTACCTTCATACAACAACAAATCATACAATTATTGCTTCGTAAAGGAGCTAAAATGGCTCAAGCAGGTGAATTCACCTTAAGGGCTTTTTTAAACGGTAAACTCGATTTATCACAAGCAGAAGCAGTCGCTGATTTAATTTCTTCTGACAATGAAGCCTCTCACCAAATTGCTATGCAACAAATGCGTGGTGGATTTAGTAATGAAATTGCTAAATTAAGAGAGGAACTTTTAAACTTCGCCTCCTTAATCGAATTAGAACTTGACTTTGCTGAAGAAGATGTAGAATTTGCCGACAGAACGCAATTTGCCGAATTACTAAACCGAATTGAATTCGTATTAAAACGCTTAATTGATTCTTTTGCAGTTGGAAACGTAATCAAAAACGGAATTCCGGTAGCGATTGTTGGGGAACCTAATGTGGGAAAATCGACTTTACTAAACGCTTTATTAAACGAAGAACGTGCCATAGTTTCTGATATTGCAGGTACAACACGTGATACGATAGAAGACGAATTAGTCATTGAAGGAATTGGCTTCCGATTTATAGACACTGCCGGAATTAGAGAAACCAAAGATGTAATAGAAAGCATCGGAATTCAAAAGACCTTTGAGAAAATTGAACAAGCACAAGTAGTTTTACTTTTGGTTGACAGTTCTCAGTTGTCAAATAGCAGTCTGCCTAATGTTAAAATTGAAATTGAGAAGATTAAGAACAAATTCCCTATAAAACCTTTGGTTATTGTTTTAAATAAAGTGGATGTTTTAGATGAAGAAAAGACAAATAACTATATTTCTCAATTAACCGATAACCAACAGACAGCAGACAACCGAAAACTGATAACTCTTTCTGCTAAACAAAAAACCGGCATCGAAGAACTTAAAACTACCCTACTCTCTTTTGTAAACACAGGTGCTTTAAGAAATAATGAAACGATTGTAACCAATACCCGTCATTATGATTCGTTACTAAAAGCTTTGGAAGAAATAACTAAAGTCCGCTTTGGATTAGACCAAAACTTATCTTCTGATTTAATGGCAATTGATATCCGACAAGCCTTGTTTCATTTTGGAGAAATAACAGGTCAAGTATCTAATGATGAGCTACTTGGTAATATTTTTGCTAATTTCTGTATTGGGAAATAATTGGCTAAACCTTGTAATAAAACCGTTTTGATAAATTAAAGAACCTCAATAAAACTCATTACTTCACATAAATGGTTTTTCTATTTACAAATTCCATCATCCCATCTTTTGATAATTCTCTTCCGTACCCTGATTTTTTGGTACCTCCAAAAGGTAATCTTGGATCTGATTTTACCAATTCGTTTATAAAATAGGCTCCATCACTTACTTCATTAGCATATTCTAATGCTTTTTCGATATTTTCTGTGCACACTGTAACCCCCAAACCGTATTGTGATTTTTCGGAAAGTTCGAACGCATGAGTAATATCTTTTGCTTTAATCATCGCTGCTAAAGGGCCGAAGGTTTCTTGGTCAAAAGCATCCATTCCTGGTTTTACACCTACTAGAATGGTTGGTTCGTAATGGCAATTGTTTTGTTTTCCTCCTAAAACCAATTTTGCTCCATGTTGGATAGCGTTTTGGACTTGTTTATCCAATTGATCGGCTAAGTCTTTTCGGGCTAAAGGACCAACAGTTGTTTCTTCGTCCATTGTATCCCCTGTTTTTAGTGTTTTTACGGCTTCGGTAAACTTCTCTACAAATTCATCGTGAATGCTTTCTACAAGAATAAAACGCTTGGCAGCAATACAACTTTGTCCCGTGTTAAGCATTCGAGCGGTTAAAGCTACTTGTACGCTTTTATCAATATCGGCATCCTCCCAAACTATAAAAGCATTGCTGCCGCCTAGTTCTAAAACTGTCTTTTTTAGATGTTTTCCGGCTATAGCGGCTACTGACGCCCCTGCCTTTTCACTTCCTGTTAAAGTGACTGCTTTTACGGTTTCGTGGGCTATAATTGTTTCTACAGCCTCATGCGCTATAATTAAAGTTTGAAAAACACCTGCTGGATAACCTGCTTTGGTAAAAACGTCTTCTATAAGTTGACCACAACCCAACACATTAGCCGCATGTTTTAACAAGCCTACATTTCCAGCAGTTAGTGTTGGAGCAGCATAACGAAAGACTTGCCAAAAAGGAAAATTCCAGGGCATAATGGCAAAAACGGTTCCTATTGGATTATGACGAACAAAGCTGTTTGAAGCATCCGATGCTATGATTTCATCGGCTAAAAAGGCTGCTGCGTTTGCTGCATAATAATCACATACTACAGCGCATTTGCTAATTTCGGCTCTAGATTCTTTAATGGGTTTTCCCATTTCCAAAGTAATCATTTTGGCATATTCTTCTATGTTGTCTCTAAGCACTTGTCCGGCTTTTTGAATTAACTGACAACGTTCGGCTAAAGATACTTTTTTCCAAGTAGTAAAGGCCTTTTGGCTTATCTCTAACTTTGTTTTTAAGGCTTCTTCAGAAAGAGAGCTATACTCACCTACTACTTGATTATTATAAGGATTTACACTTTTAAATTTCATATTGTTCTTTATTTTAAAATTATTAAAAGGCTATAAAATAACCTCAACACCATTCCCCATTCCCCATTCACTACTCACTACTCACTACTCACTCCTTCTCCTTCAATTTCTCCTGTTTCCTAAAATAACCTC
>NZ_CAXBFR010000009.1:0-44009 GCF_963975005.1 uncultured Flavobacterium sp. | reverse complement strand
ACTATATTTAGCATAATTTCCAATTGATTTTACATTGGTTACCAATAATTTCATTCCTAAAATAAAGAAGAAAAAGGTTGGAATAGCAGCAGCAAAAAAGGAAAATATATACAATATACACATTGGAAAATCAGTATAATTACTTGCTCTCAAATATTCATTCCAAGGCATGCTTACATGGTCAAGAGTAGTTGAGAAGAACATAAAAATGGTACCGATAAGTAATCCAATTAAAGAAATTGAAGTTACTAAGACGATAAAACCTCCCAACAATTTACCAATAATTTTAAAGATAGTAGTAAAAACATCTTCTATAGTAGAACCTACTTTTTGAGAACCATTCCTTGCATTATGCATCATTTTTTCAGTATCAATGTCGCTTATTTTTGAAGTAATATCGTCAATGCCTTCCTTTACTTTTTTCTCGATATTAGTAATATTAATAGGCATTCCACGCATTTCTAGTTTTTGGGTTGTTGTTCTAGCCTCTGGAATAATTATCCATAAAATTATATAGATAAAAAAGCCTGTTCCAAAGAATACTAATAAAATTGCCATAACAATTCTTAACCAAATTGGATCTACACCTATATATTGGCTTATTCCAGATAAAACGCCACCAATTATTGAGTTGTCTTTGTCTCTATATAGTTTTTTTGTACCACCGTTATTGGTGTAATTATAAGTAGAACTATTATATGAGTTGTTTATTGGTTCGTCGTCAATTTTATAATCTTCCGGTTGTCCCATAATAACAATCATGTCATCAACTTCTTTAGAACTAATTACTTGTTTTTCATTTTTAATTTTTTCTTGAAAAAGTTCAGCAATTCTACTTTCGATGTCTTTAATAATTTCATCTCTACCTTCTGGAGAAAGCGAACGTTTCACGGCATCTAAATAGCGGGTTAGCTTGCTGTAAGCATCTTCGTCTATATGGAAAAAGAACCCTCCTAAATTTATACTTATTGTCTTGTTCATGATCTTAATTTTAGTTTGTTATGGTGTTCACAGCATCGGATAATTCTTTCCATGTACTGCCTAATTCGTTTAAAAATTCTTTTCCTTCATCTGTTAACCCATAATATTTTCTTGGTGGTCCAGATGTTGATTCTTCCCAACGATAAAGTAATAATCCATCGTTTTTTAGTCTTGTTAATAAAGGGTAAACTGTGCCTTCAACGACTAATAGCTTGGCTTCTTTTAATGTTTCTAAGATTTCAGAGGTATATGCATCTTTTACTTTTAATACTGAAAGAATGCAAAATTCTAAAACACCTTTTCTCATTTGAGCCTTTGTGTTTTCAATGTTCATAATTCACTTTTGTTTTTTTTAAGTTACTATTCATTTTTTGATTTATTCTGAACTCGTTTCAGAATCTGTTGAATTTTTAACTGATTTATTTCAGTATTTCAGAACTTTCTGATCGATTTTGAGTCCAATATTATTGATGATTGAAACTAATAAATTCCTTAACCTATTATTTTCTTATACAAATATATGTCTATTAGATGGTATTATGTTACGCATAGTACTAATAATTAACATTTATTTAACATTTAATCGTTAGTATGCGTGCATTGTATTTTTTTGTACATTAGCGAAAAATATACAACTCATGAGTATTTCTCCATTCAAATTGAACTTATATATGTTTTATAAATTGCCATCAGCTTTTTGGTGTGGCGTTAGAGCAAAATCAATTTCTGACGAAGTTTGTCAATCAACAGTTAAACACAGATGGTTTAATCAAAACCCTTTTAATTCTATGTATTTTGCTGTTCAAGCAATGGCTGCAGAATTTACAACAGGTGTTTTAGTTATGTATCAAGTTAAAGAAAGTGGTAAAAATATTTCGATGTTAGTTGCAAATAACAAATCAACTTTTACCAAAAAAGCAAAAGGAAGAATTACATTTGAGTGCAATCAAGGTGCTTCAATTAAAGATATAATTCAAAAAGCCATAGAAACAAATGAAGGGCAAACCATTTGGTTAACTTCAATTGGTAGAGATGAAAAAGGAGATCAAGTATCAGAAATGCAATTTGAATGGAGTGTAAAGGTTAAATCTCAATAGTTAAATTCCAAATAGGATTTTCAATTGCAGTTCGGCTTTAGCCAATGGTTAATAATAAATTTAACAAATGACTTTAGCCAAAATATTAAAATTCTGAAAATGTAACAATCCAAAAAAAGAAACATCTGTTAAGAGTAGTTAAATACCTATTGATTTGATTATTTCTTCCGTAACTTTGAATAAAAAGAAAAAGATGAAAGTATTAATAACAGGTGCAACCGGAATGATAGGGCAAGAATTGGTGAAAGTTTTGCACGAAAACAATGTTAAAGTAAATTACCTATCAACCTCAAATGATAAATTAGTTACAAAAGAAAATTATAAGGGTTTTTATTGGAACCCAACAACGAATGAAATAGACATCAATGCTTTTGATGGAGTTTCAGTGATTTATCATTTAGCTGGAGCAACAGTTGCCAAAAGATGGACGTCTTCTTACAAAAAGGAAATTCTTGACAGTAGAACGATTCCCACAAGGTTGCTATTTTCGACTTTAGAAAAGAATCCTAATAAAGTTACTCAAATTATTTCTGCATCTGCAATAGGAATTTATCCTAATAGTTTAGGAGCTATTTATAATGAGGAGAATACTGGAGTCGATGATTCCTTTTTAGGAGAAGTAGTACAAAAATGGGAAAATGAAGTTGATGCTTTTAAAAAACTAACTATTTTAGTGACAAAAATTAGAATTGGAATTGTGCTTTCTAACAAGGGCGGAGCATTACCGCAAATGGTTACACCAATTAAATATGGAGTAGGAGCAGCTTTTGGTTCAGGAAAACAATATCAATCTTGGATACACGTTGAAGATTTAGTGAATATTTTTTATTATACTCAAGTTAGTGAATTAGATGGCATTTATAATGCTGTTGCACCACATCCAGTTACAAATTCATCTATGACTAAAGAAATTGCAAAAGTTTTAAAAAGACCTTTATGGTTGCCTAATATTCCAAAATTTGTAATGAAAATGATGTTGGGAGAAATGTATATTTTAGTTTTTTCAAGTCAAAGCGTGAGTGCCTTAAAGATTTTAAATCAAGGCTATCAGTTTAAATACGCTACACTAGAGAAAGCCTTAACTAATTTATTGAAATAAAAAAAAACACTCAATTTGAGTGCTTTTAGTTGAATTAATATTTATTTTTTTTCTTTCAAATCAAGTTGAAGTGAAATATCATCATCAATAAATTTATCACCTAAATCATCAAAAATAGATTTTGAACCATAATTAACACCCCAAAGTGTTCGGTTAATTTTAAATTCTGGCGAAGTCATTGTAACAACATCATCAACTTTAGTTAATGAAACTGGGAATTTTACTTTGTTGATTTTGTTTTTGATTGTTAAATTTCCTTCAAGCATGTCAATCCCATTTTCATTTGTAAAGTTTAAAACTTCAAAAGATGCTTCAGGATATTTTGCTACATTAAAAAAATGATCTTCAACATCATCTCTGTTGCCTTTTAAATGGCCTTCTAATTTAGCTTTATCTTCTCCTTCTAAATCGTTTACAGAGATAGTGTTCATGTTAATTACAAATTTTCCTTCAATAATTTTTCCATCATCAACACTAAATTCACCGAATTTAATTTTGATTGTTCCCGAATGTTTTCCTGTTTGTTTTGATCCAACCCAAGCAATCGAAGAAGTTGAGTCAACTTCAAACTTCCCTTTAATACTTTGGTCAATGGTAGTTGATACAACCGTTTCTTTTTCTTCTTTACAACTAATAAAGAATAATAGTCCTAATCCTAATAGTGTTAATTTTTTCATATACTTAATTTAGGTTTAAAATGTTAATTACTTCAAATATAATAAATTATTAATAAATATTAAAAATTTCAGTTTAAGTCTTAATATTTTGTTTTGTGACAATTTGACATTAAATAAGAAATGGCAATACATTTGCTATATTACAACAAAAGCAAAAATGTTTAAAAAAATATTCAAAAATATGAATCAAGAAAGTGCTGAAAACATTGAGAAAGATGAAGTAAACGCAGAAACTCTTTCAGAAAATCAAGAAGAACAACAGCCTGAGTTATCGATTGAAGAACAATTACAGGAAGATTTGGCAAAGGAAAAAGATAAATTTTTACGTCTTTTTGCCGAATATGACAATTTTAAAAAGCGTACAGCTAAAGAACGTATCGATTTATTCAAATCAGCTAACCAAGAAGTTTTACAGTCTATGTTACCTGTATTAGACGATTTTGATAGAGCTATGATTGAAATTACAAAATCTGAAGATGAAACTTTAATAAAAGGAGTAGAATTAATACACGAAAAATTAAAATCTACATTGGTTTCTAAAGGATTAGAAATCGTTGAATTAAAAGCGGGTGATGTCTTTGATGCAGATTTTGCAGAAGCAATTACACAAATACCTTCTCCTAATATGAAAGGTAAAATTGTAGATGTAATCGAAAAAGGATATAAGTTAGGAGATAAAATTATTCGTTTTCCTAAAGTAGTAATTGGTCAATAATAGTAATCCAAATCTATTCCAGATGTCAATTTTTATTGGAGTATGGAGTTTTTTATTGGAATTTATATAAAATATGAAAAAAGATTTTTACGAAATATTAGGTGTTAGCAAATCTGCAACTCCAGAAGAAATAAAAAAAGCTTACCGAAAAAAAGCAATTCAATACCATCCCGATAAGAATCCAGGTGATGCTCAAGCGGAAGAGAATTTTAAAACAGCTGCGGAAGCTTATGAAGTTCTTGGTGATGCTGACAAAAGAGCACGTTATGACAGAATGGGTCACGCTGCTTTTGATGGCGCTGGTGGATTTGGAGGAGGAAGTCAACATATGAACATGGATGACATCTTTAGCCAATTTGGAGATATCTTTGGAAGTGCCTTTGGAGGTGGTTTCGGTGGCGGATTTAATGGAGGTGGTCAACGTAGAGTAAAAGGAAGTAACCTTAGAATAAAAGTAAAATTAACACTTGAAGAAATAGCTAATGGTGTTGAGAAAAAAGTAAAAGTAAAGCGTAAAGTACAAGCTCCTGGTGCTACTTTTAGAACTTGTTCTACTTGTAATGGTCAAGGACAAGTTATGCGTGTTTCTAATACTATTTTAGGAAGAATGCAAACAGCTTCAACTTGTCCAACTTGTCAAGGTTCAGGACAAATTTTAGACAAAAAACCAGAAGGTGCTGATGCGTTTGGTATGTTGGTTGACGAAGATACTGTTTCAATCAAAATTCCAGCTGGAGTAGTAGATGGAATGCAATTAAAAGTTTCAGGAAAAGGAAATGAAGCACCAGGAGGTAATAGTATTCCGGGTGATTTAATTGTAGCCATTGAAGAAATTGAGCATGAATTTTTAAAACGTGAAGGTGAAAATCTTCATTATGACTTATACATAAGTTTTCCAGAAGCTGCTTTAGGAATTTCAAAAGAAATCGATACAGTTTCAGGAAAAGTTAGAATTAAATTAGATGAAGGAATTCAATCGGGTAAAATATTAAGATTAAAAGGAAAGGGAATTCCGAGTATTAATTCATATGGAAATGGAGATTTACTTGTTCATGTTAATGTTTGGACACCAAAAACATTAAACAAAGAACAAAAGAATTTCTTTGAAAATATGATATCAGACGAAAACTTTATTCCCAAACCTGAAAAATCAGATAAATCTTTTTTTGAAAAAGTTAAAGATATGTTTTCGTAATTAAATTTATTTAATTACATTTGAAAATCACTTTTTTAGGAAAGTGAATTTTTCTTTTTCATAGCAATTTTTCCCATCTTAAAGTTTATTCATTAAGGTGGGTTTTTTTTTTGTAACAAAAACTAAGTATTACTACTAATACAATAAATCTCTTTTTTAAATGAATTCTATCTTAGAAGTTAAAAATGTAAATAAGCAATTTGGTGATTATAAAGCACTAAATAATGTTAGTTTTACTATTCCAGAAGGAAGTATTTATGGTTTACTTGGCCCAAATGGAGCAGGAAAAACGACTTTAATTCGAATCATCAATCAAATTACTATGCCAGATTCTGGAGAGGTTTATTTGGATGGAAAAAAATTAAGACCTTCAGATATACAACATATTGGCTATATGCCAGAAGAACGTGGTTTATACAAAACCATGAAAGTAGGAGAACAGTGTTTATATTTAGCTCAGTTAAAAGGACTTTCTAAAGAAGATGCAAATAAACAACTCAAATATTGGTTCGAAAAATTAGAAATAGAAGGTTGGTGGAACAAAAAAATACAAGAGCTTTCAAAAGGAATGGCTCAAAAAATTCAGTTTGTTGTTACCGTACTTCATAAACCAAAATTATTAATATTAGACGAACCTTTTTCTGGATTCGATCCAGTAAACGCTAATTTAATAAAGGACGAAATTATTGAATTAAACAAACAAGGTACTTCTATCATCTTTTCAACACACAGGATGGAAAGTGTTGAAGAAATGTGTGATTACATTGCTTTAATTCATAAATCAAATAAACTTATTGAAGGTAAGTTAGTTGATGTTAAAAAAGAATTCAGAACCAATACTTTTGAAGTTGGAATAATTTCTCCAAACGTAGAAGGTTTAATGTATGATTTAACACAGAAATTCAAAGTAGGTCAAACAAATTTCAAATCGTTGAATGATGATATTAAATTAGATATTCAATTAGGAGAACATCATTCCAATGAGTTGTTGAGTATTTTAACCAAAAACGGTCAAGTAACTCATTTTTTAGAGAAAATTCCAAGTGTAAACGATATATTCATTCAAACTGTAAGTAAATAAGAAAGTTTGCAGTTTTCTGAATGCAGATTTTATATATAACAATCATTGCCGTTTGACTTTAGCCAAAGGTAAATAAAAAAAGCAACTATAAAATAATGAGCACATTATCCCTAATTATAAAAAGAGAATTTATTGCCAAAGTTCGAAACAAATCCTTTATAGTAATGACATTTTTAAGTCCATTATTATTTGTAGGAATTGGTGTTTTTGTTGGTTTTTTAGCTTCAATGGATAAAGATGAAGCCACACAAATTGCTATTCATGATGAAACTGGATTGTTCAAAAATGAATTCAAAAATGATAAAAACACGCATTATATTGATATTTCGTTTATGTCCTTTCAAACGGCAAAAGACACAGCGAGTAACAATTATGACGGTTTGTTATATATTCCAAAAGTAGATTCTATTCAGCAATTGGCTAAAAATGTAGAATTCATTTCAGAAGACAGCCCAAGTATAGATTTTATTACAGATGTTGAGCATATTGTAGATTCTACATTAACATCAGATAAATTAAAAATATTAGGTTTTGATGCCAAAAAAATTGAAGAAGCAACAGTGAATTCTGATTTAAAACTTTCAAAATTTTCTGGAGAAGAAACCGTAAAAGGAATTAATGAAATTAAACTAATTATTGGTGGAGCTTTTGGTTATCTGATCATGATGTTCATTGTTATTTACGGAAATTTTGTAATGCGAAGCGTAATTGAAGAAAAGACAAACCGAATTATAGAAATTATTATTTCATCAGTAAAACCATTTCAATTAATGATGGGAAAAATAATAGGTAACTCATTAGCTGGAATTCTTCAATTTGCAATTTGGGCTATAGTGGGTGGAATCTTGTTTTTTGTACTCTCTTATGTTTTAGGCATGCAAGTAGGAGCATCATCAACCGATGTGGCAGCAAATGCAGAAGTTTCTGGTTTTGCAGCGAAAATCCCCTTGTATATTAATGAATTAAAGAGTTTGCCAATTGCAACTTTATTAATCAGTTTTATAATTTATTTTATTGGAGGCTATTTTCTTTACAGTTCCTTTTATGCAGCTATTGGAGCTGCAGTTGATTCTGAAACTGATTCACAACAGTTTTTGTTGCCAATAATTTTGCCATTGATATTAGGTGTTTATATTGGATTTTTTACAGTTCTAAATGATCCACACGGAACAATTGCAACTGTGTTTTCTATATTTCCATTGACTTCACCAATTGTTATGTTAATGCGAATACCTTTTGGTGTGCCTTTGTGGCAATTGATACTTTCCATAGTTGTTTTGTTTGCAACCTTTATATTTGTTGTTTGGTTTGCTGCAAAAATATATAGAGTTGGGATACTTATGTATGGAAAAAAACCAACTTGGAAAGAATTATACAAATGGTTAAAATACTAGAATATGGAAGAATTAATGGATATATTAAACTATAAATTAATTGATACTAAAAATTTAGATTTCACCTTACTAAACTTTTTATTTTTAATCGGTACTTTGTTTTTTACAAGTATAATTCTAAGATTAATTAGAAAACTTGTAACTCGAAAATTACCAGAAGTAGATAAAAACAAGTTTATTAGTGTATTTCAATTTATAAAATATCTTGTTTATGTTTTTGCTATCATGTTTACACTAGATATTTCTGGGGTAGATATGAAAATATTTTTAACAGCTTCGGCAGCATTATTTGTAGGACTTGGATTTGCGCTTCAAACCTTTTTCTTAGATATTATTTCTGGCGTTTTGATGATTTTAGACCAATCTCTTCATGTTGGAGATATTATAGAAGTGGATGGAAAAGTAGGTGTTGTAAAAGAAATTCGTTTGAGAACAACTCGAATGGTTACCCGAAACGATAGAGTTATGGTTATTCCAAACAATAAATTCATGACCGATATTTTGTTCAACTGGACACAGAATACAACCACAAATAGAGAACAGGTAAAAGTTGGAGTAGCTTATGGGAGCGATGTAAATCTAGTAAAACAAGTTTTAGAAAACTGTGCAAAAAACACAGAAGGAGTTGTGGAAGAAGATAAAATCTTAGTGCTTTTTGAAGACTTTGCCGATTCATCGCTTAATTTTTCGCTATATTTTTATGTTAATGACGGAATGAAAAGTCCAAAAATTCAAAGTGATATTCGTTTCAAAATCGATGCAGCTTTTAGACAAAATAATATCGCAATTCCTTTTCCACAAAGAGATATTCATATTATAAATAAATAAAATTTTTAGAAACAGCAGGTTTGGGCTTTATCTAGTCATGTAATTCTTGCTGTCCATTCTATTTTTTTATCTCGTTTTAAAACGAGATAAAAAAGATGCCATTCCCATCAGGGTTAGATAGCCATTTGTCTTTATTTTTTACTAACTTTGCTCATAATTTTTTGTGAATAACATTTATCCTAAACTTGATGCCAAAAATACTAATTATTGAAGACGAAGCAACGATTCGCAGAGTGCTAACAAAAATTCTTTCAGAAGAAAACGATAGTTATATAGTAGAAGAAGCAGAAGATGGATTAAAAGGAATCGAAAAGATAAAAAATGAGGACTATGATTTGGTTTTGTGCGACATTAAAATGCCAAGAATGGATGGTGTTGAAGTCTTAGAAGCTGTAAAAAAAATCAAGCCTGAAATTCCAATGGTTATGATTTCAGGTCACGGAGATTTAGAAACAGCTGTAAATACAATGCGTTTAGGCGCTTTTGATTACATTTCAAAACCACCAGATTTAAACAGATTGTTAAATACAGTTCGTAACGCTTTAGATAAAAAACAACTAGTAGTTGAAAATAAAAACTTAAAGAAAAAAGTCAGTAAGAACTATCAAATGATAGGTAATAGCGACGAAATTAATCATATTAGAACTATGATTGATAAAGTTGCTCCAACAGACGCAAGAGTCTTAATTACAGGGCCGAACGGAACAGGAAAAGAATTAGTAGCTCATCAATTACACGAAAAAAGTGATCGTTCAGCAGCAGCTATTATCGAAGTAAATTGTGCAGCAATTCCAAGTGAATTAATAGAAAGTGAATTATTTGGTCATGTAAAAGGAGCTTTTACATCAGCTGTAAAAGACAGAGCAGGAAAATTTGAAGCTGCTCACAAAGGAACCATTTTTTTAGATGAAATTGGCGATATGAGTTTGCCGGCTCAAGCAAAAGTCCTAAGAGCCTTACAAGAGAATTTAATACAAAGAGTAGGAGCAGATAAAGATATTAAAGTAGATGTTAGAGTTATTGCTGCTACTAATAAAGATTTGAAAAAAGAAATAGCAGAAGGTCGCTTCAGAGAAGATTTATACCATCGTTTAGCTGTAATCTTAATTAATGTTCCATCATTAAACGAAAGAAGAAACGATATTCCGGAATTAATTGAACATTTTACTAATAAAATAGCAGAAGAACAAGGTAATTTGGTTAAAAGTTTTTCAAAACAAGCTATCAAACTATTACAAGAATACGATTGGACTGGAAATATTCGTGAACTTCGTAATGTAGTAGAAAGGTTGATAATTTTAGGAGGAGCAGAGATTTCTGAAAATGATGTAAAAATGTTCGCAAGTAAATAATTTTGAGTAATTAGTAAAAAGTGATTAGTAACCAGCTAATTACTATTTGCCAATCACGAATCACTAAAATAATGAAATTAAAAAAAATAAATCAAGGACTTCAGAACGGATTAATTCGAAACGGATTAACAGAAGCCAATGAATTACAACAAGAAACATTTTCTACTATAAAAAGTGGAGCAGATGTAGTTATCCAATCTAAAAAAGGTTCAGGAAAAACGACTACTATTGTTTTAAATGTAATTCAAAAATTAAATGAGCCTAAAGAACAATCTCCTAGAGCTTTAGTTTTTGTTGATGACAAGCCTCAAGTTTTAGAAATGGTAGAATTGTTCAAACAATTAGGAAAAGATAATGAAGTAAGAGTTTATGGAGTTCATGATAAAACGGATTTAGACGAAGACAAAAATCAAATTTCAGACGGAATTGACGTATTAGTCGGAACAGCAAATAAATTAAATTTCATGTTTTCTTCAGCAGGTTTCAATGTAAATCGCTTAAAAGTAATGATAGTTGACGATGCAGATAATTTGTTTAGAAATAGAATGGATTCTCCTATATTAAGAATGTCTGATAGTATGCCAAGAATTCAAAAAATATTCTTTTGTAATCAAATAACAGAAAGAGTAGAAGCTTTAGCAGAAAGAATAATGATTGAACCTATGTTCATAGAATTTGACGAATAATTTTTGTATATTTATTGTACTATTTGAACAAACGATTACTTAATATAAAATAAAATGGCACTAGTAAAAATATTTTCAGGAAGCGAAATCATTGCAATGGCTTTGGACGCAAAATTACAAGAAAAAGAAATTACCACTTTAGTTAAAAATAATTTGCAATCAGCAAGAGTAGCTGGTTTTGGTAATACCGATTTAGCAGTTGAAATTTTCATCAATGAAGCAGACAGAGAAAAAGCTGATCCTATCATCGATGACTTTAAAATGAATTTATAATACATAAAAAAACCACTTTTCTAAATGAAAAGTGGTTTTTTTATTAGAATAATAAATTATTGAAACAAAACTTCTCCCATAATATCTACGGTTTCCCAAGTTTTACTTACTCCATCAGGACCTTTGTGTAAGTCATAACAAACTTTATTGATTGCAGCTAAAGCTTTTTCACCACCGAAATCATTCAAATTTAAAGTAGTTTTCATACTTAATAAATTGTTTTCAAAAGTGTATTCTAATGGAATTTGCTTAGTAACATCATTCATAGAAAGCGTCATAAACAATTGATTATCTCTAAAGTTTAAAATTCCAGATAATAATTCAGTGTTTTTTAAAGTTCCAAAAAAGAATGTTTTTAATTTAGAATCTCTATCAGGATTATTTGTAAACAAACTGCTTACTGGTATAGAAAACGCAACACCTTCTAATACTTGTTCTGGAGAATTACCTGTTTTTACATCTTTCAATTCAATTTGAGTAAAACTTCCACCAACTGCAACTTTGTCTGTTGTTTTAAAAGCAGTCCATTTTACTTTTGTAGAATCATTTACAATAGTCAAACCTTTAACTTCTTCTTTAGTTTCGGTTGGAGTTTCTGTTTTTTCTTCTTTTTTACAACTTGTAAAAGTCACAAAAGCTAATCCTAAGATTAATACACTTAATTTTTTCATTTTATGTTGAATTTTTGTTCTGAAATTAGTTTCAGAATACATTATTATTAGTTTATTTATTCAAAGGTAACAAGATTATTAAATTGAATCTAAAGACAAGTGTTAATTATTGATTAAAAATAAAAATTATATTGTATATTTATAAGTTGATATAAACTATGCTTATATGAAAAAATTAATTACTTCAATTTTGTGTGTCTTATTTTTAGTGTCTTGCTCAAAAGATAATGATGGTATTCAATCAAATACTAGTGCAGAATCTAATACTAGTGCTTTAATTTCATTAATAGGAAATTGGAAGGCTATTGAACAAAGAGAACTTGTACTGTCTTCAGATATTGATAATTGGGGAAATTGGTTTCCAGTGTATTCTTGGTCAAATTTAATTATTTTAAATGAAACTGATTGCAGAACAGAATCCTCAATTTCAAATTTAACAGGTACATACATTTACGATGAATTAAATCAAAAATTAACTTTAAATATACCAGAAGCAGATTTTCCAACTAGGGTTTGCAATATAATTTCACTTAATGAAACTAATTTAATTTTACAATCAGCATATTTAGATTCTTATTTTCAAGTTAAATATGTAAAAGAGTAAATAAAATAGAAAGTTTATTTAAAGAAAAATAAAAAAGGCAACCAGAATTTGATTGCCTTTTATTTTGAAATTATTTGAAATTATAATTTTGCTTCAGATTTTTTTACAATTTTTTCAATTCTTTTATCTAAATCACCCATTAATTCAGTTAATGCACTTTCACACATTGGTAAAATCTTTTCTGGTTTCATAACAGGTATACCTTTAACCATTACACCTGTTTTTTTAGAATTTTCACCCTCTCTAAAAGCAAATACTTTTTCTCCTTTTTTGTTATATAAGGCAATCCTAGTAGTTGCTCTCATTTTTATTGACATTGTTTTACCAATACCAAATCCTTTTTGAAAGCTAAAGTCAATATATACA
This sequence comes from uncultured Flavobacterium sp., assembly GCF_963975005.1. GTDB lineage: Bacteria > Bacteroidota > Bacteroidia > Flavobacteriales > Flavobacteriaceae > Flavobacterium. Next base: position 30,990 of record NZ_CAXBFR010000009.1, on the reverse strand, counting down.
AACATTACACCGTCTGCATCATTTTCAAACATTTTCGCAACAGCTACTTCATTTGATTTTCCTAAAATACCTTCATAAAGATATTTGTAACCAGGAAACATTAAATAATCTAAAGCGTCATAAGTAGTATTACCTGAACCTTCATTATATGCTTGATAAGCTTTATTTTCAGTAACTACATTTTCGGGTAATAATTCAAAAGGAAAACTTTTAGAATATTCATTAAAGAAATTTGTATGATATGTTTCTAAGAGTGGTGCTAAATTAAAGTTTGGATCATTTCTTAAATCTAATAATTCTTTTATCATTTCTCCAGCTGGAATTTCTAAAGCAGAATAATCGACCATTTTATTTGCATAAAAAGTTACAACGGCTACTTTCTTTTTTTGAGCTGTAATAGTTTGAGCTATAGAAAATAGCATTACAACACAAATAATTGATTTTAATAATTTCATTTTTTGTTTTTTTATTTGGCTGTAAATGTAGACTTTTTTTTAAATAAAAAAACATGATGGTAAAAATATAAAAATCACGTTTTATTGATAAAAAGTTTTTTTCTAAAAGTTACAATAGAAATAAATATTCCAAAAATTCCAATGGTTGCAAAAGAATATCTAAGACTAGTAATTTGAGCTATGTAACCAATTATTGGAGGACCAATTAAGAAACCTAAAAAGCTAATGCTAGAAATAATAGTCAAGGCTTTTTCAGTTGCAACAGTAGTAAGTTTTCCAGCTCTATTAAATACAATCGGGACTACGTTTGAAACTCCAAAACCAACCAACATAAATGCAATTGTACAAGGAATTAGATATGGGAAAATAACAGCGACATACAATCCAAAAGTGATTGTTATTCCACTAGCGATGATTATTTTTTGGGAGCCATATTTTTGTACTAGCACATCGCTCAAAAATCTTCCTGAAGCCATAGTAATCATAAAACAAGTATATCCCAAAGCTACTAAGGTCGCAGGAGCTTTTACAATTTCTTTAAAGTAAACACCACTCCAATCAAACATAATTCCTTCACTTGCCATACAGCAGAAACTAATTATTCCTAACCAAATTAAAATTCTATCTGGAAATTGAAAAACAGATTTTTTTACTTTTTCTTTCACTTTTACAATCTTGGTTTGAACCAAATATTTTGAATTCCATAGAACTAAAATCCCTACAAATACAAAAGCAATAATAAAATGAATTAATGGTGAAAGGCCTAAATATATCATTAACAAAGAAACTAAAGCTCCAAAAAAACCAGCCAAACTCCAAGAACCGTGAAAGAATCCCATAACAGGTCTTTCATATAATTGTTGGGTTACAACTCCTTGTGTGTTACTTGCAATGTTGCAAAAATTACCAAAAATACCAAATAAAAATAAGCCTAAAGCCAAATGCCAACTTGTAGTTGCCAATCCTAAAAAAGTTAAGAATAACGCATAAATTAGTGTACCATATATTGTAATAGTACGACTTCCATAACGAGAAACTACTTTACTTGAAAATGGCATAGCAACTAATTGGCCAATCGGTAAAAAGAATAAAATCGTTCCTAAATCAGCTTCGCTAAGATGTAAAGTGTTTTTTAAATCTGGAATTCGACTAGCCCAAGTAGCAAAACAGAACCCTTTTCCAAAGAAAAATAAAGCCATAGCCATTTTAATTCGAAACAAATAATCACTCTTTAATTTTTTAAAAGATTTTTTGATTTTTGCTTTTGGTAAAATTTTTGAAAGGAAACTATAGTCAATTAATGGCATAGATAGGTTTTTGGAAATGCAAAATTAGGATATTTATTAATTACAAATTAGTAATAAACTTCAAATCTGTAAACAATTATTTATTTCTCAATAATTTAAGAATCAAATTATAAACCTGCTTTTTTAAAGCATTATTTTTAGTTTTTTACAACTTGCCGAATACGTTATTTAAGCTATATTTGCACCTTCAAAATTTCAGCGTTTTTTAGTCTTATAACTTCTAAATTCTGACTTCTAATTTTTTTAAAATGATTACAGTAAACGACGTAGCAGTAGAATTTGGTGGAACAGTACTTTTTAGTGATGTAACTTTTGCCATAAATGAAACAGATAAAATTGCCTTAATGGGTAAAAATGGAGCAGGGAAATCTACATTATTAAAGATTGTTGCTGGTCAAGACAAACCATCGCGTGGAAATATTTCGGCTCCAAAAGAAGCTGTTATAGCTTATTTGCCACAACATTTATTGTCAAATGACGATTGCACCGTTATGGAAGAAACTTCAAAAGCATTTGCAGATGTTTTGGATATGAAGAAAGAAATTGACGAAATTAATGAGCAATTAACGATTCGTACAGATTATGAAAGTGATGCGTACATGAAATTAATCGAGAGAGTTTCTGAACTTTCAGAGAAATTTTATGCCATTGATGAAGTGAATTATGAAGCTGAAGTAGAAAAAGTTTTAAAAGGTTTAGGTTTTGAACGTGAAGACTTTAGTCGTTTAACATCTGAATTTTCTGGTGGTTGGAGAATGCGAATTGAATTGGCAAAAATCTTATTAAAGAATCCTGATTTAATTTTATTAGATGAACCAACAAATCACTTGGATATGGATAGTATTCAGTGGTTAGAAGACTTTTTAATCAATCAAGCGAAAGCTGTAATGGTAATTTCTCATGATAGAGCGTTTGTAGATAACATAACAAACAGAACGATTGAAGTTACGATGGGAAGAATTTATGACTACAAAGCCAAATATTCTCATTATTTAGAATTAAGAAAAGACAGACGAGTTCATCAACAAAAAGCGTATGATGAACAACAAAAATTCATAGCTGATAATCAAGCGTTTATTGATCGTTTTAGAGGAACTTTCTCCAAAACAGAATCGGTTCAATCGCGAGTTAAGATGTTGGAAAAAATTGTTCCAATTGAAGTGGACGAAGTTGATAATTCAGCTTTGAAATTGAAATTTCCACCTTCAGTTCGTTCAGGACAATATCCAGTTGTGGTTAAGGATTTGCATAAAAGTTATGGTGAGCATGTGATTTTCAAAGATGCTAATATCGTTATTGAAAGAGGTGAGAAGGTAGCTTTCGTAGGAAAAAATGGTGAAGGAAAGTCAACAATGATCAAAGCCATTATGAAAGAAATCGAAATTAATTCGGGTAGTGTTGAAATTGGTCACAATGCTCAAATTGGTTACTTCGCTCAAAATCAAGCATCCTTATTAGACGAAAGTGCTACCATTTTTGAGGTTATTGATAGAATTGCTGTTGGTGATGTTCGTACACAAATTAAAAACATATTAGGAGCTTTCATGTTTCAAGGAGATGATATTCACAAAAAAGTCAAAGTGCTTTCTGGTGGAGAAAAAACACGTTTAGCAATGATTAAATTATTGTTGGAACCTGTTAATTTATTGATTCTGGATGAACCTTCAAATCACTTAGACATGAAAACTAAAGACATTATTAAAGATGCTTTACGAGATTTTGATGGAACATTAATCTTAGTTTCTCACGATAGAGATTTCTTAGATGGTTTAGCTACAAAAGTTTTTGAATTTGGTAACAAACGTGTAAAGGAACATTTCGAAGACTTAAAAGGATTCTTAGAGCACAAGAAAATGGATTCTTTGAAGGAAATTGAGAAGTAGTGATCAGTTTTTAGTTGGCAGTTGTCATGCTGAACTTTATTCATCATCTTAAATCATAATTTGATAAAATTATGTTATAAAACGTTTTTTATTTTTCTGTACAATCTTTTATTACATTTTATTATAATTACACCACATACACCACCAGAACCGAAATACATTACATTTTCTGGATTTTCTAAAATTTTCATTGATTTTATATTATTTAGATTTATTTTTCTCATAACCTTAAGTAATTTAGGGCTTTGAAGTAAATCTATGTCAAAGTATTCATCTTTAAAATTTATTACGAATAAGACTTTACAAATACGCTTTTCAGGATTTCTAGGATTGTCTAATATGATACTTTTTTTATAATTGTAATAAAGAGTGTCAGAATAAATTTTATTTTTTATTTCGCTAATTCTTTCGGAATCTGACTCTAAAGCTCTGTATTTATTTAACCATATTTCACTTTCAATTTGTTTAGGATAAGGTTTTTTGCTTTGCTGACTAAAAACACTCAAAGAAATTAATAAAAATGTAATAATTATTTTCACGTCTAGTTTTTTAATGTTTTATCACTCTTTGATTGTAACTCCACTATTTATCTTCTTCTGAATCTCTTTAAAATAACTCACAAGTTCAGTTTGTTGTGTTTCCGATAAAACAGCTTCTTTATGAATGATTGTATAACTTGAAAGAGGCATTTCTCCTTTTTCAATTAATTCATAACATTCTTCCAATTTGTGCGCTTGTTTTTTTGGGGTGTAAGTTCCAAATTCAGAAAAATTCAGGTGTTCTTTTCCTTCTTCAATATGGTCTTTTAAATACCAACCAATAGGCTGAATATTGGAATACCAAGGATAAACACTTTTATTGGAATGGCAATCATAGCAAGCTGCTTTCATAATTGAAGCAATTTCTGTCGGAGGATTATGGATAGTCAAAAAATCTTGATTGATATCCGTTTCAGGATTTGTTTTATCAATTTGGAAAAACTGTAAGACAACTAAAACAACTAAAAGAGCAATAAGAATTTTTTTCATGACTTTGACTTTATATATTGAATTAAAAGTACAACTTTTTTAACCAAATTTAGAATCAAATTTCAATTTTAAATGCATCTTAAGATTTCTTCCATCTTTCATAACCCAAAATTCCTTTTCGAATTTCTTTTTGCCAATTGATACCAAATTCTTTATTTAGTTGGTCAAACACTTGTGCATTTAGATTCTCATATTTCTCTATGTTGGAAGGAGCTAAACAACCAAAATCATGGAATTGAATGCTATATTTTTTAGCAAAAGCTATATCTTCTTTAGTAATTATAGAAGCAAATCCACCAATTACATAAATAATTGGAGTTTCTGTTGTTCTTAAATCGACTTTAATTACTTCTTGAGCAGATGCATTTATCCCTATAAAAAGTATAAGAAAGGTGTAAATTATATTTTTCATAATTATTTATTTTAAACTGAATACTTAAAAACAGACATTTTTTTACCAACTATATTTTTTGTTTTTCCAAATTTTATCAAATACAATAGTTAAAGGTGAAATGAATATCAAAACCCAAACTGGTGCTGCGTAAAAATGATTAAAAGTCGTTAAATAGAAAGCAATTATAGCTAAAATTAAAGCAAATACAATTCTTCCTTTTTTGTTATTTGGTGTTGTCATTGGATCCGTTATCATAAAAAAAGTGAATAACATTAAAGTTCCGTTGGTCATTTGATGAGTCCAAAAATCTATGGGCCAACCCAAATATAAGATGTTTCTAATGAATAACAAACCTCCAAAAGTTGCTATAAAAGTTAAGGCAATATCAATTCGTGCTACTTTTTTAATTACCAAAAAACCAAGTGAACCGATGATAAATAAATAGATAATATTACTTCCCCATTGTCCTGGAGAAATCCATGCATGATGTGTTAATAAAATAGTTCCAACAACACCAATATTAGCTGGATTGAAAACGTGCTTTCCGTTGTATTTGATTAAAAATTTAGATCCTATCGATATAAAAGTAGCCAATAAAACCCATTCCAAAGCATCAACTTTTAGCAATAAAGATAATCCTAAAGAAGTAATCAAGGCACTTTTCCATAACGCATAATTTTTAGTAGTAAAGTGCATAAACAACAATTGAAAGAATAAAGAAGAAGTTATAGTTAATCCAATTTGAAATAAATATTCTTTTGGAAAATCGTTGGCAAACAAAACTAGAACCAAGAAGCTTCCCAAAAATAAAATTTGAAAATATCGAGCATCACTAAGTAATGATAATTTATTATTTCTAGGAAGTTCTATGGCTTTAGTATTCATAATTTTAGAATAAGAAGTTTTTTACAACAGCTAGTTTTGGTAAAAGTGTTTTTCTCTTGTAAATTAAGAAAGAGAGCAATGCAAAACCTGTTAGTAATAACAAACTTGGAAGTGTTTTATTAGGTTTGTTTCCTTTTGAAAAGAAAAATAATCCTCCTTTTTTAGTTTCACTTTTAGCTGTTTTATAGCCTAATTTTGATCTGATTTCGTTGGTGTAATCATCATACGAATCTGTATCCCAATTGGTTAAATTAGCTAAGGTTTCTAACTCATTTTCTCTACGGTTTAAAACGTCATTGTAATATCTTCTTCCTTCTGAACAAGCTTTCATATCAACATTTACACTATGTTGCATGATATATCTACCTTGAAAAGACTGTTGATCCATAGTTTCTTGAAATTGTAAATCCATTGGAAAATTAGCTCTGTCATAACGCACATGTAAACGTGTAAAGAATAAATTGCCTTCATAATCGCTACCTTGATAACCTTGTGGTGTTCTATAATTAGCAAAGAAAACTCCTGCATCTTTCAATTCAGCATAACTTGGTGGAGTAGTGGAACAAGGATCACATTTTTGATAATTATAGGAACTTATATTCCAAGCATATTCAGTAAAAACTGCATTTTTTCCATACTTTTTATATTGTTTTGAAAACATATCTTGATAAAATTCTTGAAATTTTGGACGCATAAAAGTTGGAATGTTCTTATCCGTTGGTATTTTTACGGTTCTGTAATTGGTACTTTCTACTCTTCCGTTTTTGGTAAAAGCATAGATGATTAAGTCTTGGGCTCCATTTGCATTTGCCATTCCTAAACGAATAGGTAACATGAATTTTTCGCTTTCAAATGAAATTTGAATTGGACTCAACTCTTTTCGACCTAATTTTTTCATTTCTGCTAAATTGACTTTCACTACAAAAAAATTCATTTTCGATTTGATATATGGTTCCAAAACTTCTTCCGCTTTAGCTGGAATTTTATAATTATTTTGAATTAACCAAGTTTTTAAACCTGAAGATTCTTTAGCTGATAAGATTAAAATATCATATTCCCCAACCGTGTATTTTGCTTCAATAATTACACCTAATTCTTTTTCTTTTTTACGTTCAGCTACACTTGAATTAAATGCTACACTTTTTGTAACAACCATTTCATCATACATAATTCTTGGCTCACAGGGATGTTCATCATAATATTCTACTAATCTTGGTTCTGAATATTTATTTAGCTTGTTAAAAATGTCTTTTTTTACAACTTTAATGTCATTTTCTTTTAACACTGTTGGAACTGGAATTACTATGGCAAAATCTTTCACATCACCTTTGAAGTCACTGTTCATCGTTATGGTATTTTTATTTCCATCACGTACTAAAATTACTTCAGAGGCTTGATTGAAAATTTTGGCATCACCAGTGGAAACATAAAACCCACAGAACGATTGTAGTAATGGTAGCATTGTGAATACTATCAAAATAAGGATTACTTTCTTTTTCATAATTTTATCTTTTTTAAATTTAATTTATAGTATTTGTTGCTTCAACTAAGCGAATGAATTCAGCTTTATAACCTTCAGAATCAATTGATTTTCCTTGAAGTGCTAAGGTTTTAATATCTTTTGAAGCTTTGTTGTTTATCAATTTTGAATCTCTCAATTTTAATCCAAACCAAGCAACTGCAGCACTAAATTTGAAGTCTTCAGTTGCATTTTGCAATGAATTATTTGTGTTTTTAATAACTTCAACCATTTCAATACTCTTTTTGCCATCTAGTTTTTTATAGCGAAATTTTACTGTTGCTAATTCATCTGAATAATTGGTTGCAGCCTTACTTATTTCAGAATATTTTAATTCAGGAATTTCATTTGTAAAGGAACTTTCAATTCCTGTTGGGATAATTTCATATAAAGCAGTCACTGTATGTCCACTTCCTAATTCTCCTGCATCAATAGCATCATTTTTAAAATCTTCTGTCCGTAATTTTCTGTTTTCGTAACCAATTAAACGATAATTTTGAACGTGTTTTGGGTTGAATTCAATTTGTATTTTAACATCTTTTGCAATGGCATACATACTTCCTTTGAATTCCTTTCCAAGAAAACGATTTGCTTCTTGAATGTTGTCTATATAAGCATAGTTTCCGTTTCCTTTGTCAGCTAAAATTTCCATTTTACTGTCTTTGTAATTTCCCATTCCGTAGCCTAAACAAGTCAAGAATACTCCAGTTTCACGTTTTTCTTCAATTAAAGTTTCCATGTCTTTGTTAGAAGTTGATCCTACATTAAAATCTCCATCAGTGGCTAAAATGACTCTATTATTTCCGCCTTTTATAAAGTTTTCGGCTGCAATTTTATAGGCTAATTCTATTCCAGCTCCTCCAGCAGTACTTCCACCAGCATTTAAGTTATCAAGAGATTTGATTATAACTTCTTTTTCATTTCCAGTAGTAGTTGGTAAAACTAATCCAGCTGCACCTGCATAAACGACAATGGCTACTTTATCATTTTCTCTTAATTGATTTACCAATACTTTCATAGATTCTTTTAAAAGAGGTAATTTATTTTGATCGCTCATTGATCCTGAAACATCAATTAAAAAAACAAAATTTGAATTTGGTAAATTATCGCTAGTAATTTCTTGTCCTTGTAAACCTATTTTAATCAATTTGTGTTTTTCATTCCAAGGACAATCGTTATATTCTGTGTGAATTGCAAATGGATGGTTATCGGTTGGTTTTGAATAATTATATTTGAAAAAATTAACCATTTCTTCAACTCTTACAGCATCTTTTGGAACAACTTGTCCTTGATTAATAAATCTTCTAATATTTGTATAAGACGCATTATCAACATCTATAGAAAAAGTTGAAAGAGGTTCATTAGCAGGATTTGAAAATGGATTTTCAACAAATAATTCATAATCTTCATTCTCAGGTTCAATTAATGGAATTGGTTGGTTGTTCTTTTTAATTTGATCTAGTAATTTTTTCTTTTCTTTTTTTGACAAACCGTTTTTTGTAACCACCATAATTACTCCATTAACACCATTTTCACCATATAATGCAGCACCTTGAGCACCTTTAATTACGTTCATTACCTCAATTTCTTTAGGATCCATATTTTGTAATGTTTCGACTGTCGAAATTTTATTATCAATAACAACAAGAGCCTCATTAGTTCCCGTAATTGAGCGATTACCTCTTAAAACAATTGAGTTATTTTGATTTACACCATTATTTGTTGTGGTTATTTTAAGACCTTGTACTTTCCCAGAAAGTGACTTTATAGTCTTAGGGTTTGCTCTTTGGTTTATTTCATAACTCTTAACACTTTGATATGATGAAGTAGTTGCATCAGCTTTTCTAGCTTTACCAACAATTCCAGTAAGTACAACTTCCTCACCAACATATCCATTTTCAAGAACTACATCAATGACTTTTTGTTTTCCGACTTTTACAGTTTTTTTCTTTTTTCCTGTGAAAGTAAATTCTATCTCATCTTGTTCACTTGCTTCAATAGAGTATTCTCCATTAAAATCGGTTGTTGTTCCTCTTGGTGTACCTTTAACAACTACAGATGCACCAGGTAGTGTTCCTAATTCATCACTTACAGTTCCAGTAATAACAATGTAGTTTTCATGATTTTTTTCATGATTTATAGTTTTAAAATTTAGGAAAAGTATAAGCATAGCAATCCCTGATGAAATATGTATTAGATTTTTCATAATATAATGTATTAGTTAAAAAATTGGTTTTTCTTTTTTTGAATTTAGTTTTTAATGGTAATAATGACTACACCATTGTTTCCTTTTTTACCATAAATTGGTTTGGCTTCTTCGGGTAAATAAACTTTTATAGAATCTATTTTTTGAGCATTTAAAGGAGCATATTTACTTGTGGGACTTTCTCCAAATAAGGATTCTTCTGAAAACTCTTCTCCATTGATAATATAGATTGGATTTTTTAACTCAACCATTTCATCCATTTCGCTTAAACTTAAATCTTCTCTTTTTTTAGATGATAATTCTCCGTTAATTAGAACTAAATCATCGCTTTTTGTTTGAGGTTTTACAACTTTTTCTTCAATTTCGGATTTTTTAGATTTCACTACGTCGTATTTAAAGTTTGAACTTCTAGCAGCATATATTGTTCTGTTGCTTAAAAAATCATTGCTTTTTGAACTTGCACTATTTAAGTATCCTTTTTCAATAGCTTCTTTTTGAGACATAATTTGAATATCATCAGAAATCTCTTCAGCGGCAAAGGATGTTTTGGCTGCTACTGAACTTTTTGTTTCTTTTTTAACAATTGCAGGAACATTATCATAACTTTCAAAAACAATTGCTTTAGGTTTGTTGGTGTTTGTTTGAACATTGTTTGAATTCGCAAAAGTTTCTACTTCTGGTAAAGGCTTATTGCTTTCTGTTTTTTTAACCTCTATTTTGGTTTCAATATTCTCTTGAATTTGTTCAGTTGTAGATTCTATATTTAGTTTTGGTTCAATTGGTTTGGTCAATTCTTTTTGAGTAGTAAATAATTGAATTCCAACTGTAAAAAATAATAAGAAAGAAGCAGCGATGGCTAATTTTTTCCAAACTTCACTTTTCTTCTTGATTATTTTGGTGTCGAGTTTTTCTTCTACACGATTCCACACTTTATCCATTCCTGGAAAAGATGTTTCTTCTGCTTTGTTAGAAGCGTTTTTTATTTTTTGATATATTTTTTCTTCTTGATTCATTTTATTTTGCTTTTTGATAGTAAAAAGTATTCACTAATTCTTTCAATTTTGTTTTAGCAACGTTTAATTGTGATTTGGATGTTCCTTCTGATATTTTGAGTTGTTCGGCAATTTCTTTATGCGAAAAACCTTCAATTACAAAAAGATTAAAAATGGTTCGACAACCTTCTGGAATTTTCTCAACCAACTTCAATAAATCTTCTTCTTCTAAATCAGTTACTTCATCTGTAAAAGGTTGCGATTGTATGTTTGTATCTTCCAAATAAAGATTGAAATTCAAATTCTTTTTTAATTGCAACAAACATTGATTGACTGCAATTTTTCGTGCCCAACCTTCAAAAGCCTTATTTTCTTTGAGTTGTTCTATTTTAGTAAAGATAATATAGAAAGCATCGGCCAATACTTCTTCAATATCTTCTTCTTTTTTTAGATAGCGTTTGCAAGTATAATACAATTTAGTTGCCATCTGTTCGTATAGTAAACGTTGGGCTTCTCGTTGATTTTTTTTGCAGGCTATGATTATTTTTTCATCCATCATAAAAGGTTCCTTTCTTATAAGAGTGTAAAAAGTTGTAAAAGGTTGGAAAGTGATTAAAAATATTTTATTTTTTTATTTTCAATTTATATATTTTTGATTCTAAAACATCAGTATCATTGTCTTCACATAATAAAAATTCTAAATTACTTTCTGTATTTTTATAAAGGGTGATTCCTTCAAATTTATTTTTATTTGAAATTAAACTTGTTTCTACAATTGAAAAATCATTTAATTTCATTTTACCAAGAAACGTTCCTAATATTTCTCCATCGTCATAAGTTGAGATTGTGTCTTCTACAGAAGCTAAAAAATATATTGTTTCATCTACTAAAATTGCATCGGTGAAAGAAGCTTCAGTTTTGTTTAGTTTTTGTAATTGTACTTTATGGAATTTGATTTCTGAATTATCACTTTTTATTTCAAAAATACCATTTATGCTACTTTCACCATTTCCTCTTTGAAATAGTAAAACTTTATTTTTAGAATAAATAAATCCTTCAATATTTAGATTTTCTCTTGTAATACCTGATATTTTCATTAAAGAATCATAAGGTTTTGTGAAATCACTAACTTTTATTTCTTTTGATTTTAAAGAATAACTAATGATTTTTTTACGATTTTCAGTTGAACCTGATCCCAAAATAGAAATTCTACTTCTTTCCAAAGTCATTGATTCAAAATCAGGTTTATCTTTTTTAGGAATATTTTCAGATGGATTTTCTACTAAAGCTATTTTGTTTAATTTATTTTCATTCATACTATATTCATACAAAAAGGAACTATTGTCAGAAACTAAATAAAGCAAATCATCATGGTATAAAAGTCCAGAGGCTGAACCAATTCCTATAATTTGAAAAAATAGTTGTAATTGAAATTTTTCCATACTTTTACAAAACGAGTTAAATTACTGTCACAAATATAATTGTAAAAAACAGCAAAAGCATATGAAATTCTTAAAATCTGAAGACTTTAAAGTATCTAAAACCATAAAATTGAGCGAAATTCCAACATTTATAAATGTAGAAACTTCTGAAAAGAAGAAGGAAAAACAGTTGCAAAAAATTCGTGAGAAATTAAGTAAAGTACAAGACAAAATGTATGCTCATAATAAATATAGCGTTTTAATTTGTCTACAAGGAATGGATACGGCCGGAAAGGATAGTTTAATTCGTGAGGTTTTTAAAGAATTTAATGCACGTGGAGTAGTAGTTAATAGTTTCAAAACACCTTCTTCGAACGAATTGGAACACGATTATTTATGGAGACATTATATTGCTTTACCTGAAAAGGGAAAATTTTCTGTATTTAATAGAACTCATTATGAAAATGTTTTGATTACCAAAGTCCATCCTAACTATATCATGAACGAAAATATTCCTGGAATTGAAAATGTAGAAGATATTTCAGAAGAATTTTGGGAAAATCGTTTTGAAAGTATTAATGCTTTTGAAAAACATATTGCTACAAATGGAATTATCATTATGAAGTTCTTTTTACATTTGAGTAAAGAAGAGCAACGTCAGCGTTTATTAAGAAGATTAGAAAAAGAGAAACACAATTGGAAATTTTCTCCAGGAGACTTAAAAGAACGTTTATTATGGGATGAATATCAAAATTGTTATGAAGAGATTTTGTATAAAACTTCTAAGGAACATGCTCCATGGTTTATAATTCCAGCTGACAACAAGGAAACGGCACGTTATCTAGTTGCTAAAACCATGCTGGATGAATTAAATAAATACGAGTTTCATTATCCTGAATTAGAGCAAGAAGTTAAAGATAATATTAAAATGTATCACAATAAGTTGAGTTCTGAAAAATAAGGTAGCAGATTAACACTAATTGAATATATAAATCAATCCAATTACCAATAGACAGAAACCCATTACCTCAAAAAAAATTCTATCTTTGCCGCTTTAAAAACGCAAATGAATTTATCTACTTATACCAAAGAATTTTCTTATAATTTAAGGTTAGCTTATCCTATTATTCTTGGAATGTTAGGGCATACTGTTGTTGGTATTGTAGATAATATCATGGTTGGAAAAATTGGTCCAGATGAATTGGCTGCGGTTTCATTAGGAAACAGTTTTGTTTTCATAGCCATGTCACTTGGAATTGGATTTTCAACTGCCATAACCCCTTTGGTTGCAGAAGCAGATGGAAAACATAATATTGAAGATGGAAGAAGTGCTTTTCATCACGGTTTGTATTTGTGTACGATTTTAGGATTTGCGTTATTTACTTTGATTTTCTTTTCAAAACCACTAATTTCATTCATGGGGCAACCAGAACATGTTGTGGAATTAGCTAAACCTTATTTAGATATTGTAGCATTTTCACTAGTTCCTTTAATCATTTTTCAAGCTTACAAGCAGTTTGCTGATGGAATGAGTGAAACTAAATATTCAATGTGGGCAACCATATTGGCTAATGTAGTCAATGTTCTTCTGAATTACATATTGATTTATGGTGTTTGGGTTTTTCCAAAATTAGGAATTCTTGGAGCAGCTATTGGAACTATTGTGTCACGTTTTGTTATGTTAGGTTACATGCACTACGTAATGCATAAAAAAGAAAAATTCCATCCCTTTTTTAAAGGCTTTGATTTAAAGAAAATTAAAAGAGAAGTCAATATGAAAATAATCAGATTGGGAACACCTTCAGCCTTACAAATGTTTTTTGAAATAGGTTTGTTTACTGGAGCCATTTTACTTTCTGGTTATTTAGGAACGACAAGTCAAGCGGCTAATCAAATTGCATTGAGTTTGGCTTCATTTACTTTTATGTTTGCCATGGGATTAAGTGTAGCTGCCATGATTCGAGTTGGAAATCAAAAAGGATTAAACGATTATAAGAAGTTGCAAATTGTAGCTATGTCTATGTTTTTATTAGCAATACTTTTATCTGTATTTTTTGCCTTATTGTTTATTTTGTTTCATAAATCTTTACCAGTTTTGTTTGTTGATATGAATAGTTTAACAGATTTAGCAAAAAACAAAGAAGTAGTAGCTATCGCTGGGCAATTATTATTAGTAGCAGCAGTTTTTCAAATTTCTGATGGTATACAAGTAGTTGTTTTAGGAGCATTACGTGGTTTGCAAGATGTTAAGATTCCAATGTATATGACTTTTATTTCTTATTGGGTAATTGGGTTTCCAATCTCAATATATTTAGGAATTTATACAGATTTAAAAGCAACAGGAATCTGGATAGGACTTTTGGCAGGATTAACGTCAGCAGCAATATTTTTGTATCTTCGCTTTAATTATTTAATAAAAATTTTAATAAATAAACAATTATGATTATAGCATCAGTATTCGGAATGATTTTAATAGCAATGGGTTTCGCATTAAAATCACAAAATGAACTTTTTTCTAAAATAGCTAATCCACTTAAATATGTAGGTTTATTAATAGTAGTATTGGGGATAACATCTTCTTTGTTCGTTCAGATTCAAGCAGGTAAAGTAGGTGTAAAATCATTATTTGGAGAAGTTAAGCCTGCTATATTAGAAAGTGGTTTACATATAGTAAATCCATTATATGATGTGACTCCTTTTGATATCCAGACACAAAATTATACAATGTCAGCTTCAAATGAAGAAGGTGCAAAAGTAGGTGATGATGCCATTAGAGTTTTATCTGCAGACGGATTAGAAGTAATTATAGATTTAACAGTTTTATATAGAGTTTTACCAGCTGATGCACCAGTTATTTATAAAAAATTAGGTGTAAACTATTCAGATAAAATTGTACGACCTGTTACACGAACACGAATAAGAGACAACGCTGTTTTTTATGATGCTGTTGCTTTGTATTCTACAAAAAGAGAAGAATTTCAAACGCGAATTTATAGCTCTATTGAAAAAGATTTTAAAAGTAGAGGATTAATTTTAGAACAACTTTTAATTCGAAATATAGATTTACCGGCTTCAGTAAAAACCACAATCGAATCTAAAATTAATGCAGAACAAGAAGCGCAAAAAATGATATTCGTATTGCAAAAAGAAAAGCAAGAAGCAGACCGTAAAAGACTAGAAGCACAAGGTATTGCAGATTACCAAAGAATTATTTCTTCTGGATTAACAGACAAACAATTGCAGTACGAATCTATTAAAGCTCAATTAGAAATAGCAAAATCACAAAATGCCAAAGTGATATTAATGAATGGCAAAAACACACCAATAATACTTTCAGATAAATAAAATTAAAATGGAAAGACCAAAATTTATATTAGGAGACAATACTGATTTTCCAGATGATATCTTTATTGTGCATTTAGATTACCCACGTTTTTTAATTAATTTAAAGGATGATGAAGTTGAGTTTTTAGAGGATATTGAAGAAGAAGACGAACGCGAATTAGAATCAGAAATGGAACATTTGATTACCCTTGCAGGAGAATTTTACGATAAAGAAATGGAAAATTACGAAGAGTAAATAAAAATATATACTTAAGCAGAATAAATTCTTTAAATAATCTTAAAAACATTGACCCTGCAATCTTTGTAAATTAAAGAAGGAATAAAGATTTTTTTATTCTGCAAAAAGTATATTATTTTATCGACAGCAATTAATAAAACTTATATTGCCTAGATGTTAAATTAATATAATTTTTTTGTGAATTTTAAAAGTGTTAAAATATCTTATACTTTAAGGAACATAAATTTTATGTTTAATTGCGTAAAGTACTAAACCTATTCTGTTTTTTACATTAAGTTTTACAAATAGATTATCTCTGTAACCATCTATTGTTTTTGGACTTAAATTCATTTTGTCAGCTACCTCTTTATAAGTTAATTCGGTACAAATCAGCTTTAAAAATTCAATTTCATTTTCTTTTAAAGTTGCTTCTTCCTGGTTTTTTCCGGTAACAGAATTCATAAGTGCATCTGTTACAATATTTGAATGATAAATTCCAGTTTCAATTATTCTTAATAAGGCTATTTCTAACGTATGTTTGTCTACATCTTTTAGTAAATATCCTTTTGCACCAGCACGAACCATTTTTAGAATCGTATTTTCATCTTCCTCAACTGTTAAGGCTAAAACGGTGAGTAATTGTTAATTGTGTTCCTTTATTTTCTTCTGATTCTATTGAAATTTCAGCATTAATCAAAGCGCCTCTTTTCTTCATATTATTTAAGCCAATTCCACTTGTTGAATTTTGAGAAGCATTAAAGCCAATTCCGTTATCTTTTACTATAATTACTAATTCATAATCAGTAAATCTCATCATCACATTTAATATAGAAGCTCTTGAATGCTTAATAGTATTTGAGAAAAACTCCTGAAGAATTCTAAAAATAATGATTTCTGTTTTTGCATCTAAATCTAGATATTCACCTTCAATAACTAAATCTGATTTTATATAATTTAAACGATTAAATCTGTCAATTTCTAATTGAACAGCTTGATTTAGTTTAATATTTGCGATAAAATCTGGGTTAATTACTTTAGATAATGCTCTAACTTCATTTAAAATTACAGTTAAATTATCATTTACATCTTTAATATTTTCAGGATTGTCTGAAACACTTTGAAGTTGAATTTTAGCTAAAGTCAATAATTGACCAATATTATCATGAAGTTCCCAGCTTATATTTCTTAAAGTTTGTTCGCGTATTTCAACTTGAGATTCACCAATTTCTTTTTCAAATTGTTGTTGTGATTCTACTTGTTTGGTTAATAGTACGTTTTTCTTTTTTTGAAAAATTATAAACAGAAAAACCATTATGACACATACGCTAAATAAAACTATAATGGCTAAAAATAATCCCGCTGTCCCTTGCTGCTCCATATAAAACCTGAAATTATTATTAAATTATAGATAAATACTAGTAAAAAATTTACAGCATAAATATAAGGAATTGTGGGTGAAGTTTTATAATAATTTCTAATTACATTAAAAGGAATGTTTGGTAATAAAAACAAGAGTAATCCAATACTTATCCAAAAGACCATCATTTTATTAATATGTATTATTTTATCAGAGTTTAAAATTTCATATAAATAGATTAAAATTGAAGTAATTATAACTGCACCTCCTGTTATATAAGTGTTTGAAAAATAATCTCTAAAAAAATCATCAATAAATAATAAGTTTATTAAGTAACTTGCATAATAACAAGCTAACAGGATTGAAATTGTTTTTTTACTTTTTAAACTTTTTACAGCATTTTTGAATAATAAAATATAAAAAGTAAAGGAAATAATTTGAAAAATATTATAAAAAAACACATTAAAAATTGATATATTTTGGCTATAGTATTTTGCAGTAAAGTCATTTAATACAATATACCAAAGCAGAAATAAAAAGTATTTTAAATACGTATCTTTATACTTATAATAACACAAAGACCCTGCAATCGCTGTGACTATTTGAAAATAAGTAAAAAATTTTTTTAAATCTGCTATAGGTATATTCTTAATTTCCATTAATTTTTTAATTTATTCACCAGGTGGAGGTGTTAATTGCATGTCATTTAGTATTAAACTTGTCTTTGGGGTTTCATTTGATTTTGGAATACCCATACGAGAATCTTTTTTACACAAAAGACCTTCAATCACTTTATAATTTCCAATTAATCTATTTTCTCCAGTAGGTTCAATATAAAAAGGAACATTTCTTAAATTTGGATATTCTCTTCCCCATTCATTTGGCTCAACTTTTATTGTTGGTGCAAAAAAGAAGGTTTCTCTTTTTCTGTATTTTTGCGTTTTACTCCCATTTTTAAGTGTGTCTGGATATGCAGCAAAATAAACTCTTATGCCAGATATTTTTTTCTTATTTAATTGCTCAACTTCATCCAAAAAGGCAATGTATTTTTTTAATGAATCTAACTCTATAAATGCAAATAATGTTGGATCATACTCATTTTCTGGGGTAGAATTATTTTCTCTAATTAAACTACCAATAGAATCTTGGTATGTATTCTTCATTTCAACAGCTTGTTCAACTGTAATGATTTGAGAAATTTCGTTTATTAAATTCTCTTCTTCACTCTTAGGATTACATGCGTATAATAAAAAAAGCATTGAAAAAAAAAGTATTGTTGTACAGGTTCTTATTTTCATCATAGTAATTTATTGTTTTACAAAGTTAATTTAATGGTTTTTATGTAGTTCAGGAAAAACACCTTTTTTTACAGGGTGTTTATTTTATAATTTAAAGGTTTTTTTCCTGATTTTTTTTGTTTTCAAACTTTCATATTTGTAGTATATATATTTAAGTAAATAATATATAGTTTGTTAAGTTTGTTTTTGGATAGAAAACCTCGATGATATATTTCATTGGGGTTTTTTGCTTTTATAAAACAAAATACTTCTCCAACAAACGCTTAGCCGCTGCAAAAGGAGAGACCTCATTGTTTTGAACGGCTTTTTTATTTTCTTCTAATAGTTTTATGATTTCTGGATGATTGTAGAAGTTACTTTTTAATTGTTCGTTAATAGTTTCCATCATCCAAAATTGATTTTGACTTTGTCTTTTCTTTTCAAAAAAATGATTTTCCTTTACTAAATTAAAATACTCAGAAATTATTTTCCAAACATTGTCAATACCGATTTTTTCAAAAGAACTACAAGTCGTTACTTTTGGAATCCAACCGCTACTTTTAGCTGGAAATAAATGCAATGCTCTGTTGAATTCAGCTTTAGCTAATTTTGCTTTTGAAATATTATCGCCATCAGCTTTGTTGATTACAATTGTATCAGCCATCTCCATGATTCCACGCTTAATTCCTTGTAATTCATCACCAGCACCAGCAATCTTAAGGAGTAAAAAGAAATCAACCATGCTATGCACAGCGGTTTCGCTTTGCCCAACACCAACTGTTTCTATAATTACTGTATCAAAACCACAAGCTTCACATAAAATAATGCTTTCACGAGTTTTTCTAGCTACACCACCTAGACTATCTCCAGATGCACTTGGACGAATAAAAGCATTTTCATCTTTCACTAATTCTTCCATTCGGGTTTTGTCACCCAAAATACTCCCATGACTTATAGAACTACTTGGGTCAACAGCCAAAACGGCTACTTTTTTACCAATGGAAGTCAAATAAGTTCCAAAAGCTTCAATAAAGGTGCTTTTTCCAACACCAGGAACACCTGTAATTCCAATTCTAACGGATTTATTTGCATAAGGCAAACAACCATTAATTACTTCATTTGCGCGTTCTAAATGTTCTGGATTTGTACTTTCGACCAAAGTAATGGCTCTGCTTAAAGCAATTTTGTCACCGTTTTTAATGGCTTCAATTAATTCAGTAGCAGAAGGTATAATTTTTCGTTTTAATTGAATTCTTTTAGCCACAGCATTGCTTAACGAATCAGGTTGACTGATGCCGTTAACTTCTGATAAGGCTGATTTTTTAGGTTGTTCTTCCAAAAATTGTCTCTTTCTGTAAATGTACAATTTTTTTGAAAAAAAAGGACTTTCCATTTAATAATCAAATAATGCTTTTAACTTTGTACTTCATAAAAATCTAATGGATAATATTCTTCTAATTTTCATCTGCTTACTAATAGGTATTTCCTTTCAATATGCTAGATCTTTACCTAAGAACATGCATGTTGTTTTAAATCAGTTTGTTATTTATGTTTCCTTACCTGGATTAGCCTTGTATTATATTCCAAAAATTGAAATATCTACAGCTTTATTATATCCATTAGGAGTTGCTTGGTTAGGTTTTGGTCTTTCTTTTTTATTTTTTTATACGTTAGGTAAATATTTAGGTTGGTCTAAAAAACTGACAGGTTGTTTAATTTTAACTGCAGGATTAGGAAATACATCGTTTGTTGGGTTTCCAGTTATTGAGGCTTTGTATGGCTCTAAAGGAATTGAAACGGCAATTGTAATAGATCAGCCAGGAACATTTGTAGTCATGGCAACTTTTGGAATTATTGTTGCGACACTATTTTCGAGAGAAAAATTAAGCGCAAATGCAATTGTTAAGAAAATTTTATTTTTTCCTCCTTTTATCGCTTTTGCTATTGCCGTTTTATTGAATGTTTTTAATGTAGATTTCCCTGTAGATTTCCAATCAGTTTTTCAAAGAATTGGAAGCACAGTTACACCTATTGCATTGATTGCTGTTGGTTTACAGCTAAAAATAGAAAGAAATAGTAAACATTGGGGTTTTCTTACTTTAGGATTGTTGTTTAAATTAATGATTACACCACTTTTTTTCTTTATTTTGTATAAAAAAATATTTGGTGCTTCAGGATTGATGATTGATGTTTCAATAGTAGAATCTGCAATGGCTCCAATGATTACGGGAGCAATTTTGGCTTCAACTTATGGATTAAAACCAAAACTAAGTAGTATGATGGTTGGAATTGGAATTCCGTTATCCTTTGTTACTTTAGCTTTTTGGTATTGGATTTTATTAAATTTTTAAACGAAAAAAAATGGAATTAAAGAAAAATATATACGATTTATTAAAAAATATTGTTGGCGAATCATACATCTTTACGGATGAAGAAACCAGAAAGCATTATGGTCATGATGAAACAGAAGATTATGTTTTTCCACCAAGTGTCGTTTTAAAACCAGCTAATGCTTTTGAAATTTCTGAAATTCTAAAAGTAGCTAATGAATTTTATATTCCTGTAACACCAATTGGAGCAAGAACTGGATTGAGTGGTGGAGCTTTATGTGTTCAAAAAGGAATTGGTCTTTCTATGGAACGTTTAAATAGAATCATTGAAATTGATGAGAGAAATCTTCAAGTCACAGTTGAACCAGCAGTAATTACTCAAGTTTTGCGTGAAGCTGTTTTAGAAAAAAACCTATCCTATCCAGTAGACCCAAGTAGTCAAGGAAGTTGTTGGATTGGTGGAAATGTAGCCGAAAACGCAGGTGGAGCAAGAGCTTTAAAATATGGTGTGACCAAAGATTACGTTCTTAATTTAGAAGTCGTTTTACCTAATGGTGAAATCATTTGGACAGGAGCAAACACATTAAAAAACTCAACAGGATACAATTTAACGCAATTAATGGTTGGAAGCGAAGGAACTTTAGGTGTAATAACCAAAATCGTTTTAAAACTGATTCCAGCCAATAAGCACAATGTGTTGTTGTTAGTTCCTTTTTATAAAGCAGAGCAAGCATGTGAGGCAGTTTCAGCCATTTTTAGAGCAGGAATTGTCCCAAGTGCTTTGGAGTTTATGGAACGTGATGCTTTAGAATGGACAATGAAATATATTGATGGAGTGAGTGTTCAAATTAATGATGATATTCAGGCACACTTATTAATTGAAGTGGATGGAAATTATCCTGAAATTCTAATACAAGAAGCCGAAAAAATTCTAGAAGTTGTAGAGCAGTATGAAATTGATGAGGTTTTATTTGCAGATTCAGAAGAACAAAAGAATGCTTTATGGAAAATGAGAAGAGCTGTTGGAGAAGCTGTTAAATCAAATTCAATTTATAAAGAAGAAGATACTGTTGTTCCAAGATATGAATTACCAGCTTTATTAAACGGAATAAAAGCAATAGGCATGAAATACGGTTTTAAATCGGTTTGTTATGGTCATGCTGGTGATGGAAATTTACATGTAAACATTATAAAAGGAGATTTATCTGATGATAAATGGAATAAAGAAATCCCAAAAGGAATCAGAGAAATTTTCGAATTAACAGTTGCCTTAAAAGGAACACTTTCAGGAGAACACGGAATTGGTTATGTACAAAAGAATTATATGGATATAGCGTTTTCAAAAACGCATTTAGAACTTATGGAAAGTATTAAACGTGTTTTTGATGCTAATCATATTTTAAATCCAGGGAAAATTTTTCCTGATGAAGAAGTTTAAATAAGATGAATTTTTTAGAATTTATTTTAGCAGTTATCTTAATTTACCTTGGGATTCAACTAATTAATTATTATCAAAAATCAAAAAAATAAAATAAAATAGGAGGTTTGTCTTTTAAACTTCAAACTACTGGAATTGGTCTTGTTATGATAGGAGTATATCTAATAATTAGACTCTTTATCTATTTAGTGGAATTAATAAAAAGGTGATTTTAAATCATAGTATTCAAATATTCTCTCAAAACTTGAAGTTCTTTATCTTCTTCCTCAATAGTAACTGAGTAGTCTTTAATAATAGAATGGGTTAATTTTTCAGCATCAGAAATTTTAGTATTTCTTGAGCTGATTTTTTTAGTTAATCGTGCTATGTATAATGAAACAACTCCAAGAATTAATCCTAAAATTGCCATAAATTGAAATTTGTTCTTAGCATTACTTTTAATAGAATCGCCAATAGATTTATCTAAATTTTGAATTAATAGAGTAGATTTAGATTTATTGGAATTAGAAGCAATTTCGTTTATTTTAACCTGTAAAGCTGAACCTGTTTCTAAGGCAAAGTTGTCTTTGTAATCCTGAATGATTTCATTTTTCACAGCTTCATCTTTGACAATTATTTGAGGAAAAAAGAAAAACAACACAGAACCTAAAATAAGAATAATTCCTAATGTAAGTGTAATAAAACGTTTTGTAGATAAATAAGCACTTCCAAACCAACGACCAATTTTAGAGCTTGATAAATCTTCATCTAAAGTAGTTAAAAGTTTCATACGGTCTTTTAATACAATTTGACGATTCGATTTTTCTTCAATGAATTTCTGTAGTTCTATTTTTGTCATGATTTCTGTTGGATTTACTTCAAATATAAAAAAAATCCCCAACCACTTATTCGTAATTGAGGATTTTTATTTTATTGAACATTATTTATTAAAAACTAAATACTAGCTTTTTTGTTCTTTATTAAAGTAAACTAAGTAATAATACATTTGTTTTTCTTCGTCCCAACCTTTTTCAACAAATTTTTGAGCTGAATCAGAATTTACGAAATCTAACTTAATTTGAACATTTGTATCTAAATGAATGGTGTTTTTTAATTTCTTACGAACATCGGTCACAGCAGCATTTGCAATAGGAAAATCAGTTACATCTTCTATACTATATTTTTCACCTTTATCTACTTTGTAATTTTTAAATTCTGGAATAAATTCTGGGTTTTCCATTACTTCATTTAAGAAAGCTGTTTCTTCAAAAGCATCGTTTTTGGCAAAGTGATTGATGGCTCTATTCATGAATAAAACCTCTTGTTGTTTGTCTTCTGCTGGCAAAACTACATCTTTAGCAAAATCTTGACAGAATTTTAAATATTTCTTAGTCATGAAGTTTTCATCCTGAAAAGCATCAACAGATAAGAAATGTTCTAACCAATAACGAGCATCATATCTGTTGCTATCAATGGTTAATATTTTATAACCTTCTTCTTTTTTGTAATTGAAAATCAAACAACCTTTATCTAATTTATTTAAATTGATTCCTTGTTGTAAAATCATTTCCAAACTGCTTCCGTTTTCTTCAAATTGTAAAAAATCGGTTTGGATTTCACTTTTGAAAACTCCAATAGCATCCACAACATTGTTGTCAATTGATACATTTGAAAGGTAAGCTACATAAACTTCACCATTCTTAATATGTGGATGATTTGATTGCTCAAATAAGTGAGAAGTTATTTTTTTTGAAATGTTATGTACTTCACTTGGATTGCTGAAGATCTCAGTAGCTAAGTTGAACATGTCATTATATTCTAAATCTACATCATGTGCAAACTGAAAGTAATTTTCTTCTTTTTCACGAAAAGGTTTAAAGAAATATTCTTTCAATAAAGGCATAATCTCATCGTTTAATCGGTATGGATTTTCAGATAAAAAAATAGCTTCGTTACGGCTTTTATTTCCAACTCTATGAATGGAAAGATTGTCTATATGGGCGTTGAAAAGGTTTATCATTTTGTTGTTTAGAAAATAGATGAAAGAAGAAAGAGAAAAGACCACTTTCTTAAATCTATTTTGTTTTTAAATTAGTTATTTCTTTGTTCTTGCTTCTTGTTTCTTTCTTCTCAAAAGACTAATTCCAATTTTCTTCGAAACCAAAATCTTCAAAGCTATCATCACCTTCGAACATGTCTAAATCATTTTCGTCGTAATCCTCTTCCTCTAAACCACCTTCAGCTTCAAATAATTTGTCATCAGCTTCTAAAGGCACTTCACCTTGTGAAAATAATAAAGCTGGATAAATTAATCCTTCTTGTTTTTCATCTTCAATTACGGCTAATTCCACGTAGAAAGTCCACATGTTTAAGAAATCATAAACATAAATAATTTTTGTATGATGTTTGTCTATATTATCTTCAAGGATAAACTCATTCATAGGTCTAACATCATCAGAATCATCACCTGTGTCAAATAAAGGAATTTCAAATTCTTGATTCCATTCATCATCACACATATAAAAGGAAGCCATTTCGGTTCCATCAAAGCCAAAAGCGTTAACAATTGCGTTGTGTAAATCTTCTAAAGTGTTTGTTTTTTCTATTGCAATATCTCTAAAAATATCCTCTTTAGTATCTAATATAGCTCTAAATTTATAAATCATTTGTTTGAAATTTTATGAACTGCAAAAGTAAGTAATATTTAAGAAACTACTTTTGTCAAATATACATTTGTTGATAAGATTTTTTTAAAATATAGAAGCTTCTGTAATAGTAGTTAATCGTTCTAAAGTTTCTAATCCATAAACCGAATTTCCTTTCTTATTTAATTTTGGACTCCAAACGGCAACGGTATAATTGTTTGGAAACACGGCAGTAACGCCACCGCCACCGCCACTTTTTCCTGGTAAGCCTACTTTAAAAGTAAATTCACCAGCTTGATCATAAAAGCCACACATTTGCATTAAGGCATTCATTCTTTTGCATTGACTTGAAGTAAGTAAACGCTCGTTATTATATGGATTTATCCCATTATTTGAAAAGACTTGAAAGCTTTTGGCTAGTTCTTCACAACTCATGGCTAAGGCACATTGATGATAATAAAAATCTAAAACATCTTCTGGGTTATTTTTAATATTTCCATAAGATTTAATGTAATTTACTAATGCAGCATTTCTAAAACCAGTTTCTTTTTCAGAATTTACAACCTCTAAATTATAATTTATTGACTTTGAATTCGCCAATGTTCTTACAAAATCTAAAAAATATGTTTTTGGATCTTCAAAATGTTCTAACATTAAATCAGCAATAACTAAAGCTCCTGCGTTTATAAAAGGATTTCTTGGAATTCCGTTTTCATATTCTAATTGAACTAACGAATTAAACGCGTTTCCAGAAGGTTCAAAATTGACTCTTTTCCATAAATCATTGCCTATTTTGGAAAAAATTAATGCAGTTGTAAAAACTTTTGTGATACTTTGAATAGAAAATTTTTCAGTTGCATTTCCTACATTATAAATGTTTTGTTTATTGTCAATTAATGAAATTCCGAATTTAGAAGCATCAACTTTGGCTAATTCAGGAATGTATTCAGCAATAGAACCCTTGTTTTCTAGTAGCTTAACTTCGTTATATATTGAGTTTAATATTTGTTGGTAATCCATGAGTAATGTTTTTGTAAATGTACTAATTCGATGTCAAAAATCAATTTCAATGTCAAAAATCAATTTCAATTAAAAAAATATTTTTCATAACCCATAACCTCAAAAAAAACACAATTCATCCTAAAAAATCAACAGTTCAGAATATGTTAATTTTAATTGGTTTGATTTTACTACAATTTTGCTTCATCAAACTAACTAATATTAAAAAGATGAAAACTATTTTAACTTTATTAATCACATTTATAACTCTTTTAAGTTACTCTCAAACCACTTTGAAGGGAAAAGTCATTGATGAGCAAAAGAATCCAATTATAGCAGCTAATGTGTTTTTAGAAGGAACTTATGATGGAACAATTACAGATGAAAACGGAGAATTTTCATTTAAAACTACTTCCTCTGGAAATCAAATTTTACAAATCAGTTTTATTTCTTTTGAAACTCTCATAGTGAAAATTGAAGTTGAGAACTATCAACCTAAAATATTCAACTTAAAGGACGATTTGAATACGTTAGACGCCGTTGTAGTTTCAGCAGGAACATTTAAAGCTGGTGATAACAGTAAGGTTACAGCTTTAAAGCCTTTAGATATTGTCACAACAGCTGGTTCTGTAGGAAATATAATAGGAGCCTTAGAAACCTTACCAGGAACACAAACTGTTGGAGAAAGTGGTCGTTTGTTTGTTCGTGGTGGAGAATCAAATGAAACACAAACTTATGTAGATGGAATTAGAGTAGCACAACCTTATGGTGCAACAGCAAATAATGTGCCAACACGAGGACGATTTTCTCCGTTTTTGTTTGATGGAATTACATTTTCAACGGGTGGTTATAGTGCTGAATATGGTGATGCCCTTTCAAGTGTACTTTTACTAAACACTATTGATGAACCTTTACAAGATCAAACTGATATTTCAATAATGACTGTTGGTGCTGGTTTGGGAAAAACAAAGAAATGGGAAAATAGTTCGATAACTTTTAACACGAGTTACATAAATTTAGCTCCTTATCAAGCAATTATTCCTCAAAATTTAGATTGGAATAAACCTGTTGAAGTATTTTCGGGTGAAAGTATTTTTAGAACTAAAATTAAAAAAGGATTACTAAAAGTTTACACTGCTTTTGATAAAACTAATTTCGATATCAATCAAAAAGACATCAATTTTGAAGATAAAATTCGAGTTGATATGACAAATAGTAACTTCTATTTAAATTCTTCTTTTGTTGGTTATGTTGCTGAAAACACAAAGTTACAAACAGGATTAAGTTATGGTTACAGTCAAAATAAAATCAATATTGCTAACGATAAAGTTGATAATAACGAGAGAAGTTTACATTATAAATTGAAGTTTACTCAGTTTTTGACCAATAGAATAAAATTAAATTTTGGAGGAGATTATTTTCATACCAATTTTGATGAATTTTTTAAAGGAAATGAAGCCAATTGTTTTCTTTCCGGATATGATAATAATTTAGGGGCTTTGTTTGCCGAAACCGAAATCTTCTTTTCTAAAAAACTAGCTATGAATGTTGGATTAAGAGGTTCAAATGCTTCTATTGTAAAGAAATTTGTGGTTGAACCAAGAATTTCAATGGCTTATAAAATTGCTGAAAACAACCAATTTTCTTTAGCTTATGGAACTTTTAACCAAACACCAAATCAAAGTTATTTGAAATATACTTCTAATTTGAATTACGAAAACACATCACATTATATTCTGAATTATATGTACAATAAAGAAGGTAAAATGTTCAGAGCTGAAGCTTATTATAAAGATTATAATGATTTGGTTAAGTACAATACTTCATCTGCTCAATTTGATAGTGATTTTAATAATAACGGTTATGGTTTTGCTAAAGGAATCGATTTGTTTTGGAGAGATAATAAATCCATTAAAAATTTAGAGTATTGGATTTCGTATTCGTTTATTGATTCAAAAAGAGATTATAAAAATTATGAAACTAACGTAACCCCAAGTTTTATTGCAAAACATAATTTTTCATTAGTCACAAAATATTGGGTTGAAAAGTTAAAATCACAAATTAGTGGAACATATTCATACAATTCAGGAAGACCTTATGATAATCCAAATAGTTCAGAATTCATGAATGAGCAAACGAAGTCTTACAATAATTTAAGTTTTAGCTGGGCTTATCTTTTATCACAACAAAAAATACTATTCCTTTCAGTTTCAAATGCCATAGGAACAAATACTATTTTTGGATACAATTATGCTAATTCACCTGATTTAAATGGACAATTCCAACGTCAAGCCATTACACAACCAGCTAGTAGATTCATTTTTGTAGGTTTCTTTTGGACCATTAGTGATAATAAAAAGACTAATAATTTGGATAATTTATAAAGAAGTAACTAGTGAATAGTTATTAGTAGTTAGTCAATTCAAATAACACTAATCACTTAAAACAACAATTCATCCTCAATATTCAACAGTTCGGTAATTCCAATTTTAAAATCATAACATTCTGATGCAACTTTGTACTATCAAAAAAGAAATACTAACTTTAAATTTTAATATCATGACAAAAATTATCACATTTATCGCAATTTTAGTTTGTGGATTAGTTTCAGCACAAACAAATTATGAAACCGGAATGGCAAAAGCAATGAAACTTTGGTCAGAAGGGAAAAACACAGAAGCTTCAGCAACATTTGAACGCATTGCTTCAGCAGAATCAAAAGAATGGTTGCCAAACTATTATGTAGCACTTATTAATGCTTTAGCCTCTTTTCAAACACAAGACAAAGAAGAACTTAAATCATTGTTAAATAAAGCTCAAAATGCTTTAGATATTGAATTTAAGAAAGATAGTCAAAATGCTGAATTGTTAGTGGTTCAAGGATTAATCTACTCAGGTTGGATTGTTTCTGACCCAATGACAAACGGAATGAAGTATTCAGGAATGGCAAATGGAGTTTATGCTAAAGCAGAAAAATTAGCACCAGAAAACCCAAGAGTAATGTTTTTGAAAGCCGAATTTGAAATGGGTTCAGCAAAATATTTTGGTCAAGATACAACGCCAATGTGCGAACAAATTGCAAAATCAATACCTTTGTTTGAAAATTTTCAACCAGAAACACCATTTCATCCAAATTGGGGTTTAGATAGAGCTAAAGAAGTTTCAGCGGATTGTAATTAAAAAGTAAAAAAAATGAATAAGTATATTAAAGAATTTCCAAGAGCTACATATATTTCATTAACTGTTTTTATTGCATTAATGCTGTTAAGAATAGTTTCAGGAGGAACTATTAGTTTTAATGAAAATTTAGTATGGAATTTTCTTCTAACCATGCTTTATGGATATTCTTTATATTATGCCAACTCATTTGTTTTTATGTATTTAGATGGGGTTTTTAAGAAAAACAGATTTGATAAAAGAAGGATTTTAATTGGATTTGTACTTTCGTTTTTCATTTCAATTTTTACTATTTTTTTAATGCGTATTGTGGAAGATGTTTTGATTGAAAAAATTCCTTTCCAAGAGTTTTTAATGCGTGAGAAAGCTTCTAATTATATTGTATCAATTATAATTACATTGATAGTTACTTTAGGAATTCATGCTTTTTATTTCTATAAAGCTTTTCAAGAAAATAGAGTAAAAGAACAAAAAATCATTGCCGGAACAGCTTCAGCTAAGTTCGAAAGTCTAAAAAACCAGATTGATCCTCATTTTTTATTCAATAGTTTAAATGTTTTGAGTTCATTAATTGAAGAAAATCCGGAAAATGCTCAAAAGTTCACCACTTCATTATCTAAAATTTATAGATATGTTTTGGAACAAAAAGATAAAGAATTAGTTACAGTTGCCGAAGAATTAGCTTTCGCAAAAACCTATATGAACTTATTAAAAATGCGTTTTGAAGACAGTATTTCTTACGAAGTTCCAGAAGATTTTAATGACGAAGATGCTAAAGTAGTTCCATTATCCTTACAATTATTGTTAGAAAACACAATCAAACATAATATTGTAAGTGAGAAAAAACCATTACACATCAAAATAAGTATAAAGAATAACGAATTAATAGTAGAAAACAACAAACAAATAAAAGAAGTTTTACAAGATAGAAGAGGCGTTGGACTTCAAAATATTGTAAGTCGATACGCAATTTTAACTAAGAGAAATGTTCTAGTAGAAGATACTAATGAATATTTCAGAATAAAGCTTCCAATATTAACAAAACAAATAGCAGTCATGGATGCAACATATAACTACAACGAACAAACAGCTTACGATAGAGCTAAAGATAGAGTAGAAAAGTTAAAAGGTTTTTACGGTAATTTAATTTCTTATTGCTGTGTTATTCCAATTCTTATCATAATTAATTTAAGCACATCAAGTTTTCAATGGTTTTGGTTTCCAATGTTAGGTTGGGGATTGGGTCTAACCTTTCATGCTTTTGAAACTTTCGGATATGGAAAATCTTGGGAAGAGAAAAAAATTCAAGAAATATTGCAAAAAGAAAATAAAGAAGAATCAAAATGGAACTAATTATGGAAACAAACAATGATTTTCAAAGCTATCAAAATGCTAAAAAACAAGTACAAGAATTAAAAGGATTTTATAGTCATTTATTAAGTTATGTTATAGTAATGATTGTAATGATTTACATCAATCTTAAATATACACCAGAAGTATTATGGTTTATTTGGACATTGTTAGGTTGGGGAATTGGTGTGTTTTTTCATGCCATGAGGGTTTTTAATTTTTTTCCTTTTTTTAATAAAGAATGGGAAAAGAGAAAGATGAAACAATTTATGGAAGAAGAAAAGTCTAATAAAAAATTTCAATAAGATGAGTATAGGAGATAGAATACAAAGAAGAATGGATAGAAAAGATTTTAAGAATTATATTCCAACAAGTCCAGAAGACGCTAAATATTATGAAGCTTTAAAAAGAGTAAAACGGATCAAAGGATTTTATACTCATGCTTTAGTTTATCTTGTAATAAATTTAATGTTTGTTATAATTAATTATCAAAATTTAGGAGAAGGAGAAAGTTATTTTCAATGGCATAATTTTATAACAGCTTTCTTTTGGGGAATTGGTTTATTAGCTCATGGGTTATCCGTTTTTTTACCTGGAATGATTTTAGGAAATAACTGGGAAGAGCGAAAAATTAAGGAATATATGGAAGAAGAAAAAAAACGAAATTGGGAATAACTTTTAAGTAGCTAAGTGACTAAGTCGCTTAGTACCTTAGTTACTTTACAACTCTAAAAAAAAATGAATATAATTATAATAGAAGACGAAAAACCAGCAGCAAGATTATTG
>NZ_CAXBFR010000008.1:0-44598 GCF_963975005.1 uncultured Flavobacterium sp. | reverse complement strand
AGGTTATATTATCAACTCCACCAGATAATGCAACATTATGATCTGTTCCGGTTGCAACTTGATAAATTTCATCCTGCCAATCTGTATTTGAGTTGCCTAACAAACCTTGTTGCGCAACACTTGCATTAGCATTTACATAATCTCTAAATTGGTCGACACTTAATACATCAACTTTTTTTACTAATTTACTGTATGATAAATTACCATTATATTCTACTTTTAGTTCACCAGCTTTTCCTTTTTTTGTTGTAATTATAATTACTCCATTGGAAGCTCTTGAACCATAAATTGCAGTAGCAGACGCATCTTTAAGAACAGTTACTGATTCAATATTATTTTGATTAATTGTAGCTAAAAAATTTCTTCCTCCACTAGAGCCACCATCAACAGGTAAACCGTCAATTACTATTAATGGGTCATTTGCTAACAAAGAAGATCCACCTCTAATTCTAATAGTAGAACCTTCACCAGGAGAACCACCTCCGTTAGTGATTTGTAATCCTGCTACTTTACCTTGTATCATCTGGTCAACTGAAACAACAGGACCTTTTACAAAATCTTTTGTTGTTACTGTTGAAACTGAACCAGTAGCGTCAGATTTTTTAACCGTACCATATCCAATAACTACTACATCAGCTAATTGCTGTGAGTCTTCTATCATAGTTATAGATACTTCTTTTTGATTGTTATACACTAAATCTTGTGTCATAAATCCTAGATAGGAAAATACTAGTACATCACCTTTTTTAAGGTTGTTTATAGTAAAGTTTCCATCAAAATCAGTGGCTACACCATTTTGAGAACCTTTAACTATCACATTGACTCCAGGCAAAGTTTGACCTAGATTATCTAGTACAGTTCCTTTTAAACTGCTTTGGGCAAAAATGCTTAAGGGCAAAATAAAAAGAATGAATAATAACTTTTTTTGTATTGTCTTCATACAATTTGTTTAGGTTAATTTTTGTTAAAATTTTATATATAACTCTACTTCGAATGTTAAATTTATGTAAAATACTGAGATAAAAAAACGACAAACCATTTACACCGTAGCGAAAACGTTGTAGTGTTGAAAACTTTATTAATTTCTGCAATATTCCTTACTAAAATTTTGAATATGAAAAATATAAACTACTTTTAGTGTAATATTAATTGTCTTCAAAACTATAATGAGAAAAAAAGTCACTTTAAAGCAAATTGCAAAGGAATTAGATGTTTCTATTTCAACCGTTTCTAAATCATTGAAAGATAGTCATGAAATAAGTGAAGATACTAGGCAAAAAGTTCAAGCATTTGCTAAATTATACAACTATAAACCGAACAATATTGCCTTAAGTTTAAAGAATAAAAAGACTAAAACGATTGGTATAATTATTCCAGAAATTGTACACCACTTTTTTGCAACAGTTATTAGTGGAATTGAACAAGTAGCTAATGAAAATGGATACAATGTAATTGTTTGCTTGTCAGATGAATCATTTGATAAAGAAGTTATTAATATGGAGCTTTTAGCCAATGGAAGTACAGATGGTTTTATTTTATCACTTTCGAAAGAGACTCAACAAAAAAAAGATTTTCATCACATTCAAGAAATTATTAGTCAAGGAATGCCAGTTGTAATGTTTGATAGAGTAACTAATGACGTCTTCTGTGATAAAGTTATAATTGATGACCAACAAGCTGCCTATGATGCCATTCAATTCTTTATTTGTAGAGGATTTAAAAAAATTGCATTATTAACAACGGTAGATTATGTAAGTGTTGGTAAATTAAGAACAGATGGTTATTTAAAAGCTTTAAGAGATAACGGAATTGAAATCAACGAAGATTTAATTGTCAAAATAGAAGACATTGATAATTGTTCCAATAAAATTGAATCACTAATTAAAAATCAAGAATTTGATGCTTTGTTTGCAGTAAATGAGCTTTTTGCCGTAACAGCAATTAAATTAGCGAATAAGCAAGGTAAAAAAGTTCCGGATGACTTTTCGGTTATTGGTTTTACAGATGGAATAATTTCTCAATTTTCAACGCCAAGTATTTCTACAGTAAGTCAAAATGGAATTAAAATGGGGAGAAAAGCCGCAAAAATGCTAATTGATAGACTCGAAAAAGAAGAAGAAGATGAGCTTTACACAACAGAAATAATTGAAACTGAATTGGTTTTAAGAGAATCTACTACAACGTGATAGTATTTTTTAAAATAATGTTATTCAGTTATATATAAATATTTTATGTGCAAAATGGATTTGTTAAATCTCATTAAAATGTTTTTTCAATTAAAATAAAATATATATTTGTGACATCAAAGCTTATAACTTTACTTCGAAAATAAATTAAGTTTTGATAAGCAATTAAATATCGCTTATCGTTTTATTAACCAATTAAATACGATAATGGAAAAGCGTAAGTTAAGTTTCTGGCAAATCTGGAACATGAGTTTTGGATTTCTAGGAATACAATTTGGATTTGCCTTACAAGGTGGATTCATGTCTCGAATTTTTCAAACTCTTGGTGCCGAAGTAGATGATATTCCAGGTTTATGGATTGCAGCACCTTTAACAGGTCTTTTAGTTCAACCGATAATTGGATATTTATCTGACAATACTTGGAGTCCAAAATTTGGAAGAAGAAAACCGTATTTTCTTATCGGAGCAATTTTAGCTTCAATCACATTATTTTTCATGCCGCATTCACCAGCTTTATGGATTGCTGCAGGATTATTATGGGTACTTGATTCTTCAATAAACATTAGCATGGAACCTTTTCGTGCTTTAGTGGCTGACAAACTTCCAGAATCACAACGTTCAAATGGATTTGTTGTTCAGACACTAATTATCGGAATAGGAACTTGGGTTGCTAGTAATTTACCTTGGTTAGTAAATAAATTAGGAGTTTCAAACGAAGCTTCTGCGGGTGTTATTCCACAATCTGTTGTAGTTGCATTTTCAATAGGTGCTTTTGTTTTTATTACTAGTATAGTTTATACGTTACTAACAACAAAAGAAGATCCACCTGAAAATTTAGAAGAATTTCTTTCAGAGAAAAAAGAGTCTAAATTTATTCCAGATTTAATGACAAGTTTAAAAGAAATGCCTTCAACCATGAAAAAACTAGGCTTAATCCAATTTTTTAGTTGGTTTGCCTTTTTTACCATGTGGAGTTTATCCATGCCTGCCTTAACAGAACACGTTTTCAATGCACCAAAACCTGATGTTAAAGAATATGCTCAATTAAATGCTGAGGGTGAGGTACAAAAAAACGATAAAAAAGAAGCTATTTTCTTGAATTTAGAAAAAGAACAAGAGTACAAAGGAAAAGATAAAGTATATAATGATGCTGCTGATTTAGTTGGCTCTTCAACAGGTGTTTACGGGCTTTCTTCTATGGCTTTCGCGTTATTATTATCTTTTTACACGATGAAAAACAAAATAAACAGAAAATTCATCCACATGGCTTCTTTAATTTTAGGAGGTTTAGGATTTATTTATATGTTTTATGCAACACCATCAACCTTAATGTATTCTTTTATACTGATAGGATTTTCTTGGGGAAGTATTCTTTCAATGCCTTACGCAATGCTTTCCAGTTCAGTAAATCCTAAAAAAATGGGCATGATGATGGGATTATTCAACATGTTTATTGTAATTCCTCAAATTATTGCTGCACTTGGTGGGATAAATTTTTTATATAAATTAATTGGAAGTGAACATATCAACGCAATGCTTTTAGCTGGAATTTCATTAATCATTGCTGGAGTATGTAATTTATTTATTACGGATAAAAATGCAATTTCAGGTTAAAAAATTAAACAATGAGTAAAAAAACATTCATATTCGACCTTGACGGAGTAATCGTTGACACAGCAAAATATCACTTTTTAGCTTGGCAACGATTAGCCGCTCAATTAGGCATCGAATTTACACCAGAACATAATGAACAACTAAAAGGAGTAAGTCGAGTTCGCTCTTTAGAAATAATTTTAGCATTAGGTAACCTAGAAGCTTCTCAAGAAGAAAAAAATGTATGGTTACTTCAAAAAAACACAGAATACCTTTCTTACATAGAAGAAATGGATGAAAGCGAAATCCTTCCAGGTGTAATGCAAGTACTCGAATATTTAAAATTACACAAACAAAATATAGTATTAGGTTCTGCCAGTAAAAATGCAAAACCAATTCTAGAAAAAGCAAAAATTATAAAGTATTTTGATGCCATTGTAGACGGAAATGATGTGTCAAATGCAAAACCTGATCCAGAAGTATTTCTTCAAGGGGCAAATAAAGTTAATGATATCGCAGAAAATTGTATCGTTTTTGAGGATTCTGTTGCAGGAATTCAAGCTGCAAACCTTGCAAATATGATAAGTATTGGAATAGGAGAAATAGATGTACTACATGAAGCAAATTATATCTTTAACGATTTTACGTTTATAGATTTAAGCTTCATAGAAAATTTAATAAAAGAAAAATGTGTTTAATGTTATACTGTTATAGCAATTAAACAACTAAACAAAATATAGAATGAACCAAGATTATATAAAACCAGATAATTGGTCCATCATTGAAGAAGGATTTGATGCAAGTAGAGTAAAATCATCTGAAAGTTTATTCAGTATTGGTAATGGTGCTATGGGGCAACGTGCTAATTTTGAAGAATCTTATTCAGGAAAAACATTCCAAGGAAGTTATATTGCTGGAGTTTATTATCCAGATAAAACCCGTGTGGGTTGGTGGAAAAATGGTTATCCAAAATACTTTGCAAAAGTTTTAAATGCTCCAAATTGGATTGGTATTGATATCGAAATTAACGGGGAACAACTAGATTTAGCAACTTGTTCTGAAGTAAAAAACTTTAGAAGAGAATTAAATATGAAAGAAGGTGTTTATTCACGTTGTTTTGAAGCTACTTTACAAAATGGTACGCAAGTTGGTGTAGATGTGAAACGATTTTTATCTTTAGATTTAGACGAATTAGGTGTAATTAATTACGAAGTAAAAGCTTTAAATCAAGATGCAAAAATTGTATTTAAACCTTATATTGATGCCGGAATCACAAATGAAGATACCAATTGGGATGATAAATTTTGGGACATTTTAGAAGTTAAAAACAAAACAAATTCAGCTTTTGTAGTTTCAAAAACCTTGAAAACGAATTTTTCTGCTAGTACATTCATGCACAATACTTTTGTAGTAAACGGAAAAATTTCAGATGTAAATCCAACTAACATTGAAAAATCAGAAACTAAAACGCAGTTTTTTTATGAATTTGCAGTTACTGAAGGACAAACCATTGCCATTCAAAAATTGGGCGGTTACACCGTTTCAACCAATCATGATGAACAACAATTAATTAAAGCTTCACAAGATGTAATTGATAAAGGCCTTGAATTAGGATATGAAAAATTACTTCAAAATCAAATTAATGCTTGGGCAAAGATTTGGGAAATGAGCGATATAACCATTGATGGTGATGTAAAAGCGCAACAAGGAATTCGTTTTAATATTTTCCATTTAAATCAAACTTATTTAGGAAAAGATTCTAGATTAAATATTGGACCAAAAGGATTTACTGGTGAAAAATACGGTGGTTCAACGTATTGGGACACAGAAGCTTATTGTATTCCTTTTTACATGGCTACAAAAGATCAAAATGTTGCCAGAAATTTATTGACTTATCGTTACAATCAATTAGATAAAGCTATTGAAAATGCTCAAGATAATTTAGGATTCAAAAACGGTGCAGCCTTATATCCAATGGTTACTATGAATGGTGAGGAATGTCACAACGAATGGGAAATCACACATGAAGAAATTCATAGAAATGGAGCTATTGCTTTCGCGATTTATAATTATCATCGATACACGGGAGATTATTCATATATTCCAGAAAAAGGTTTGGAAGTACTTATTGGAATTGCTCGTTTTTGGCACCAAAGAGCTAACTTCTCAACAGCTAAAAACCAATATGTGATTTTGGGTGTGACTGGTCCAAATGAATACGAAAATAACGTAAACAACAATTGGTACACAAATTACATTGCTAAATGGTGTATAGATTATACGATTGAACAAATCAATAATATAGAAATAAAATATCCATCAGACTATACTCGAATTCTAAGTAAGGTAAATCTAGCTGCTACCGAAATTTCAGAGATGAAAGAAGTCGCGGATAATATGTATTTCCCTTATTCAGAAGAACACGGAGTATTTTTGCAACAAGACGGTTTTTTAGATAAAGAATTGATTACAGTTGCCAATTTAGATAAAGCACAACGACCAATTAATCAAAAATGGTCTTGGGACAGAATTTTACGTTCACCATACATCAAACAAGCTGATACGTTACAAGGCTTCTATTTTTTTGAAGATCATTTCTCCAAAGAACAATTGGAAAAACATTTCGATTTTTATGAGCCATTTACGGTGCACGAAAGTTCGCTTTCTCCTTGTGTTCACTCAATTCAAGCTGCAGTTTTAGGCCGAATGGAACAAGCCTATACATTCTATTTACGTACATCACGTTTAGATTTAGATGATTACAACAAAGAAGTGCATGAAGGTTTACATATAACCTCAATGGCAGGAACTTGGATGAGTATTGTTGAAGGTTTTGGTGGAATGAGAGTAAAAAACAATCAATTACATTTTGAACCAAAAATTCCAAAAGAATGGAATGGATATACATTCAAAGTGAATTTCAGAAATGCAATTGTTAAAGTTGAAGTAAATCATAATGAAACTAAAGTAAATGTAGAAGGTAATCAAGAAATTGATGTTTTAGTAAATGGAAAATCACAACTAGTTAAATTATAATAAAATGAAGCAGTTTTTAGTTTTAATTTTCACAATCATCGTTTCGATTTTTGGAAACGCACAAGAGTTCAAATCACCAAACGGAAATTTCGCCATGAAATTTGCATTATTAAGCGATGGAACACCAACCTATCAACTTTCTTATCTAAATAAAGAAGTTATAAAAGAAAGTAAATTGGGTTTAGAATTAAAAAATGATCCGAAATCTCTTTTAAATGATTTTAAATTGGTTAGTGCAACACCTTCAACTTTCAATGAAACTTGGAAAACGGTTTGGGGTGAAGAAACACTAATTCAAAATCACTATAATGAATTAGCAGTTCAATTGAAACAAAACGGAACAGAAAGAGAAATGATTATTCGTTTTCGTTTATTCAATGATGGTTTAGGGTTTCAATATGAATTTCCGCAACAAAAAAACCTTGTTTATTTTGTAATTAAAGAAGAACATACTGAATTTGCTATGACTGGAGATCACACAGCATTTTGGATTCCTGGAGATTATGATACCCAAGAATATGATTATACAGAATCAAAACTTTCTGAAATTAGAGGTTTATTCAAAAAAGCGGTTACAGATAATGCTTCACAAGAACAATTTTCTGAAACTGGAGTTCAAACGTCTTTAATGATGAAAACTGCTGACGGAATTTACATCAACATTCACGAAGCAGCATTGATAAATTATTCATGTATGAGTTTAGACTTGAATGATAAAACATTTGTTTTTCAATCGCACTTAACTCCTGATGCAAAAGGTGATAAAGGGTATATGCAAGCACCTTGTGTTTCACCATGGAGAACTATGGTAATTAGCAATGACGCAAGAGATATTTTAGCTTCAAGAATTACACTAAACCTAAACGAACCTTGTAAAATTGAAGATACTTCTTGGATAAAACCAGTAAAATATGTTGGGGTTTGGTGGGAAATGATTACTGGAAAAAGTTCTTGGTCATACACAAATGATTTTCCATCTATTCAATTAGGAGTTACGGATTATTCAAAAGCAAAACCAAATGGAACACATGGTGCAACAACTGAGCATGTTAAAGAATTAATTGATTTTGCAGCGCTTCACGGATTTGATGGAGTATTAGTGGAAGGTTGGAACGAAGGTTGGGAAGATTGGTTTGGACAATCCAAAGATTATGTTTTCGATTTTATGACACCTTATCCAGATTTTGATGTAAAAGGAATTCATGAATATGCTAAATCAAAAAGAGTAAAAATGATTATGCATCATGAAACTTCAGGTTCTTCAAGAAACTATGAACGTCATTTAGATAAAGCTTTCCAATTTATGAACGACAATGGCTATGATGCTGTAAAAACTGGTTATGTAGGAAATATGTTACCAAGAGGTGAACATCATTACAGTCAATGGATTTTAAATCATTATCAATATGTGATAGAAAAAGCAGTTGATTATAAAATTATGATTAATGCTCACGAAGCCGTTCGTCCAACAGGAATTTGCAGAACGTATCCAAATATGATAGGTAACGAATCAGCTCGTGGAACAGAATTTCAAGCTTTTGGAGGTTCAAAACCAAATCATACTACTATTTTACCGTTCACAAGATTAATGGGTGGACCAATGGATTACACACCCGGAATTTTTGAAATGGATATTGCTAAATTAAATCCTAATAATAATTCACATGTAAATACAACTTTAGCAAATCAATTAGGTTTATATGTTGTGATGTATTCACCACTTCAAATGGCAGCGGATTTACCAGAAAATTACAATCGTTTTCTTGATGCTTTTCAATTCATCAAAGATGTTCCAGTCGAATGGTCAGAATCAAAATATTTAGAAGCTGAACCAGGTTATTATATCACAATTGCCAGAAAAGATAAAAATTCAAACAATTGGTTTGTTGGAAACTCAAACGGAAATAACGCAAGAACGTCAACCTTAAGTTTAGATTTTCTTGAAAAAGGTAAAAAATATGAAGCTACAATTTATGCTGATGCAAAAGATGCTGATTACAAAACCAATCCTCAAGCTTATAAAATCACAAAACAAAAAGTTACTAATAAGTCAAAATTAAAATTGACTTCTGTGGCTGCTGGTGGCTATGGAATTAGTATTGTTGAGGTAAAATAATTTACATCTTTGTCATGCTGAACTTGATTCAGCATCTAAATAGTTAATCATGAAAAAACAAATAACAGTTTTATTCCTTTTAATAACAACTTTCACATTCGCTCAAATCGACAAGATGGAACCACCATTTTGGTATGAAGGTATGAATAAGAGTGAAATTCAAGTATTATTTTACGGAAAAAACATAGCCGAAAATACAGTTTCAGTTTCAAATAATGTTGTAGTTACAAATGTTACAAAAACAGAAAACTCAAATTACCTTTTCGTAACAATTAATACCAAAAATGTTGCAGCTCAAACTTTAAAATTCACGTTTAAAAACGGTAAAAAAGCATTTACTAAAGATTTTGAAATCAAAAAACGAAGAGAAAATTCAGCTTTAAGAAAAGGGTTTGATGCTTCAGATGTAGTTTATTTATTAATGCCAGATCGTTTTTCCAATGGAAATGAATCCAACGATTCTTCTTCAAATCTTCAAGAAAAAGCAAACAGAGAATTACCTGGAGGAAGACATGGTGGTGATGTGCAAGGAATTATCGATCATTTAGATTACATCAACGAATTAGGTGCAACAGCCATTTGGTCAACTCCGCTTTGTGAAGACAATGACAAAGGCTATTCGTATCATACCTACGGACAATCTGATGTTTATCAAATAGATGCACGTTACGGTTCAAATGAGGATTACAAACAATTAGCTTCTGAAATGCACAAACGTGATATGAAATTAATCAAAGATTATGTCAATAATCATTGGGGAGCAGAACATTGGATGTTTAAAGATATGCCAACATACGATTGGTTTCATCAGTTTCCAGGTTATGCTCAAAGCAATTATCGCATGACAACACAATATGATACCAATGCTTCTAAACGTGACGCTAAATATTGTATGGACGGATGGTTTGTACCAAGTATGCCCGATTTAAATCAATCTAATCCTTTAGTGTTGAATTACTTAATTCAAAATGCAATTTGGTGGGTTGAATTTGCTGATTTAGATGGGTTTCGTGTAGATACATATTCGTATTGCGATAAAGACGGAATTGCAAAATGGACCAAGGCAGTTATGGATGAATACCCTTATTTTAATATAGTTGGAGAAGTTTGGATGCACGATCAAGCCCAAATTTCGTATTGGCAAAAAGACAGTCCGATTTCTAAAATTCAAAGCTATAATTCCTATTTACCAAGTGTAATGGATTTTACCTTGCACGATGTTTTTGGCAATGTTTTCAATGAAGATAATGCTTCTTGGAGTGATGGAATGATTAAGTTTTACGAGAATTTTGTAAATGACTTTTTGTATGCAGATCCAAATAATTTATTGCTATTTTTAGAAAATCATGATACAGGTCGTTTTAATGAAATTTATAAAAATGATTTTACGAAGTATCAATTAGGAATGACCATAATTGCTACAATGAGAGGAATTCCACAAATTTATTATGGTTCAGAAATTGGAATGGCTGGTGACAAAGGAAAGGGTGGTGATGCAGAAATTCGTCAAGATTTTCCTGGTGGTTGGAAAGGGGATAAAAACAATGCTTTTTCAAATTCAGGAAGAACAACTGCTCAAAAACAATATTTCGATTTCTCTAAGAAATTGTTGAATTGGAGAAAAAACAAAGACGTAATTCACACAGGAAAACTAACACATTACATTCCAGAAAACAATGTTTATGTTTATTTCAGGCATAATGATGCTGAAAGTGTTATGGTAATTGTCAATAATTCAAAAGATAATCAGAAATTAAATCTTTCTCGTTTTGAAGAGAATTTAAGGAATTATACTTCAGGAAAAGATGTTTTATCAAATCAAAATTTCAATTTGAAAGCAGAATTGTCAATTGAAGGAAAATCGAGTTTAATTTTAGAATTAAATTAAGCATGAGACAACTTATTCTAATACTATTATTTTTTTCATTTTCTTTGGTTCACGGTCAAATTAAATGCTATGTTCTACCAGAATCAGATATGGTTGACGGAACAATAATTCGTATTGATAGTTTTCCAACAAAATTAATTCAACCCAGAAATGTAGATGTTTGGTTACCCAAAAGCTATTCAAAAGATAAAAAATACAGTGTGTTATATATGCATGATGGACAAAATTTATTTGATAAAAATACTACTTGGAACAATCAAGAATGGAAAGTAGATGAAGTGGCTTCAAAATTAATTAAGGAAAATGTAGTAAAAGAATTTATTGTTGTTGGAATTCATAATATTCCACAAATTCGTTTTTTAGATTTATATCCAAAGAAGACTTTTGAATATTTATCAATGAATAAAAAAGATTCCATTTTTCAAAGTGCGAAAAAAAGAGAGATGAATATTACTGAAAGCAATTTTAATGGAGATAATTATTTAAAGTTTATTGTAGAAGAAGTAAAACCTTATATTGATGAAACTTATTCGACTTTAAAAAATAAAGAAGATACTTTTGTAGGTGGTTCAAGTATGGGTGGATTAATGTCAATGTATGCCATATGTGAATATCCAGAAATTTTTGGTGGAGCAATTTGTATTTCAACGCATTGGCCTGGAATGTTGCCTAATGAAGATAAAACTATTCCAAATTCGTTTTTTAGTTATTTAGAAAAGAAGATTCCAAGTCCTAAAAATCATAAGTTCTATTTTGATTTTGGAACAGAAACATTAGATCAATATTATCCTCAATACGAAGAAACTGTAAATAAACTATTCAAGGATAAAAATTACACATCAGAAAATTATAAAAATCTAAAATTTGAAGGAGAAAATCATTCAGAGACTTCATGGCAAAAACGAATTGATATTCCCTTTAAATTTATGTTTAAGAAAAAAAACAAGTAAAAATGAAAAAAATACTTTTATCAGCAATACTTCTTGCCACTTTAATTAGTTGTAAAAAAGAAACCAAAGAAACAACTACTCCAACTGAAGAAGTAAAATCAGAAATTGTACAATTTTCTCCAGAAGTGGAAGAAAACGCTGTGATTTATGAAGTTAACATTCGTCAATATTCACCTGAAGGAACTTTTAATGAGTTCACAAAAGATATCCCTAAATTAAAAGAATTAGGAGTGAAAATTATTTGGGTAATGCCAATTTTTCCAATTTCAGAAACCAAAAGAAAGGCAACTGGTGGTGATAATAGTAAATTTGCTTCAGAAATGCCAAAAGAAGAGCAAGATAAATATTTAGGCAGTTATTATGCAGTTTCGGATTTCAAAGCAGTAAATCCAGAATTTGGAACGATTGAAGATTTCAGAAAAATGGTTCAAACAGCTCATGAAAACGGAATCTATGTTATTTTGGATTGGGTGCCAAATCATACAGGTTGGGATCATGTTTGGATAAAAGAGCATCCAGAATATTATACTCAAAATGCAAAAGGTCAAATCATAGACCCAATAAATCCTGAAAACGGAAAATCTTGGGGCTGGACCGATGTAGCTGACTTAAATTACGACAATCAAGATCTTCGCAAAGAAATGACAAACGATATGTTGTATTGGATTAAAAAAGAAAATATTGATGGTTTTCGTTGTGATGTGGCAAGTAATGTTCCTACAGATTTTTGGCAACAAGCTATTCCAACATTAAGAAAAGAAAAAAATATTTTCATGCTAGCTGAAGCTTGGCAACCAGAATTAATGAAAGATAACTTATTCGACATGGGGTATAACTGGACAAGTCATCATTTAATGAACGATATTGCTCAAGGTAAAAAAAACGTAAAAGATTGGGATAATTTTATCTTGGATGATGCTAAAAAATATGAAGCAAATGATATTTTAATGAGTTTTGTCGATAATCACGATGAAAATTCTTGGAATGGAACGGTTCAAAGTAGATTAGGAAATGCAGAAGAAGCAATGACAGCATTAAGCTACATAACACCAGGAATGCCATTAATTTACAGCGGTAATGAATATGGTCTAAATCACAGTTTAAAATTCTTTGAAAAAGATTCAATTCCAAAAACAAAAGGAAAAGATTGGGATTTTAGAGCTAAATTAGGTGCTTTAAGAAATACTAATATCGCTTTAAATGGTGGAAAAAATAAAGCGTCTTACACAAGAATAAAGTCGTCAAATGATGATCAAGTATTAGTGTTTGAAAGAATAAAAGATGGTAAAAAAGTAATTTATATGGCAAACTTATCATCAAAACC
Organism: uncultured Flavobacterium sp.; assembly: GCF_963975005.1. Classification (GTDB taxonomy): domain Bacteria; phylum Bacteroidota; class Bacteroidia; order Flavobacteriales; family Flavobacteriaceae; genus Flavobacterium. Next base: position 31,505 of record NZ_CAXBFR010000008.1, on the reverse strand, counting down.
GGTTGATGTAAGTATTCCAATAAACGGAACTTTTAAAGATGTAATCTCAGGTAAAACCATTGGATTAAATGAAAAACAAATTTATCCGTTAAAAGCTTGGCAATATTATATCTTAAAGGGATAATATTTTTTTTCAAGTAAAAATAAAAGCATCAATTTTTTAATTGGTGCTTTTTTATTATCGGCTTTTTTCTTAAGCATTAAATAGGCTAATCTTAAGTAAATGTTAAGTTGTTTTTTTTAATATACATATAATTTTGTCGTTCTAAATAACTACGAATATTTTGAACTCCTATTTCATAAAACAGGAATAAGCCATAAATTATGGAAACAAAAACTATAAACAAAGTAGCAGAAATTACACTTTTATTTTGGCTAATGAAAATTGTGGCGACAACACTTGGAGAAACCTTGGGTGACTTTATTTCAATGACACTAAACTTAGGTTATTCAACAGGAATACTTATTACTGGAATCTTTTTTTTAGCACTTCTATTCATTCAATTAAAAACGAAAAATTATAAACCAATTGTTTTTTGGTCAGTAATAATTGCAACGACAACATTAGGAACTGAAATCTCAGATTTTATCGACAGAAGTTTGCATCTAGGGTATGCCTACGGAAGTTTACTATTGTTTTTTGGTTTAATAATCACCTTATCCTTTTGGTTTAAAAAATATAATAATCTAAATGTTAGTCCGATAATAGAAAAGAATAAAGAAATTTTCTTTTGGATAGCTGTATTGTTTTCTAATAGTTTAGGAACTGCTTTTGGTGATTACTTAGGAGATGCAATTGGATTGAGCTATTTGCAAGGAGCATTAATTACAGCTTTAATTATTTTTATAGTGGTTTTATTACATTATTTTACCAAACTTAATGAAGTGTTATTGTTTTGGCTAGCATTTGTGTTTACACGTCCGTTTGGTGCAACATTTGGTGATTTTTTAACCAAGCCCATTGCAAAAGGAGGTTTAGATTTAGGCACATTACAAGCCTCATTGGTTTCACTGTTTATTATGCTGATTATGATTTACTTCTCTTATAAACAATTAAAAAAAATAAATTAAATGAAAAATATTCCACAAGTCAATTTTATTTATTGGCTATTAATGATTATTGCTACTACAACTGGAGAAATTGTAGGTAATTATATTTCTAGAGATTTAGAATTAGGGTATAAAGTTGGGTCAGTTATTTTAGTTTCGTTGTTCATTATTTCAATTATTTATGAAATTAAAAATAAAAAAAAGAATTTACTGTTTTATTGGTTCCTTATAATAGTAGGAAATATTGCAGGAACAAATGTTGCTGATTTAATTTGTATTCAATTAGAGTTAGGAACAATCTATGGCTCATTGTTAGTAATTTTAACTTTGTTTCTTGTTTTAATAGGAATTCATCTTTTATCCAAAAGTAAAAATCCTTTTACTGAGATGAAAGTTGAGTTTTTATATTGGTTAGCTATTTTGTTTTCAAGTACCTTTGGAACTACTTCAGGAGACTTTCTCTCTAATGATACTCCATTAGGTGCAGCAGGAGGAACAATTTTACTTGTAATACTACTTCTTATTTTCGTTGTGCTTTTATTTCTTAAAAAGATTTCGAAAGAAGTTTTCTACTGGATTGCCATTATATTAATTCATCCCATTGGAGCAACATTCGGAAATTACATTTCAAAACCACAAGGATTAGATTTAGGGAATGTATATACAAGTATTTTTCTTGTCACATTATTTTCAATCACATATTTTACTAATAAACAAAGTCATGAACAAATATAAATTATATATAATTTGTCTTTTAGGCTTACAATTATCCTTTGCTCAGCAATCAATTGATAGTACAAAAATTAATAAGGGCCATAAATTTAATTATAAGCAATTAATAATTCCAAGTACCTTAATGACTTATGCTATTATAGGTATGGAAAGTGATCAAATAAAACTTTATAATACAAACATTAGACAAGAGGTTATAGATGATATAGACAAAAAAACTTCTATTGACGATTTTTCTCAATATGCACCAGTTGCTGCTGTTTATGGACTAAATTTAGCAGGAATTCAAGGAAAAAACAATCTTAAAGACAGGACCATTATTTTAGGAACTTCTTATTTAATTATGGCAACTACGGTAACAAGTCTAAAACACTTGACTAAAGTTGAACGACCAGATGGAAGTAATTTTGATTCATTTCCTTCAGGACATACTGCAACTGCTTTTGTTGGAGCCGAATTTATGTGGCAAGAATATAAAGATAAATCGGTTTGGTATGGAGTTTCTGGATATGTTGTTGCAGCAGGAACAGGAGCTTTTAGAATGTATAACAATAAGCATTGGTTAACAGATGTTGCTATGGGAGCAGGAATCGGAATTTTAAGCACAAAAGCAGCTTATTGGTTGTTTCCAGTTATTAATGAAAAAATATTCAAAGCGAAAAATAAAACGGCTTTAGCTATACCTTTTTATAATGGAAAACAAGCAGGTTTGTCATGTACAATTCAATTTTAAAAAATGAAAGCCAGTTTATAAATAGAATATAATTATAAGTTTTAATTTGTATTTTTAGCTATTATTTTAATATATGGATAAATTAAAAACTTTATTTCAAATGTTTTTTTTATTGTTTGTTTGTCAAATTTCGGCACAACAATCAGACACTACTTCTGTTGAAATCCAAAAATTTAAAATTAACGATGAGGTAACTTATGGTTATAAAAAGCCAACCACTTGGCAAATGTTTAAATACATTCCAGATGATTTGTATCAATTAGGAAAATTCACAATTCAAAAAGAAAATCTAAAATATGATGCATTGGTATTAGGTTCAACATTAGCTCTTTTACCTTACGATCAAAAAATATTAGATGATGCTGGTGCTTTTGGTAAAAAGGTAGGTGGTTGGGATGAAGATGCACAATATCACAAAGTAGTTGGAGTATTAAGAATTATTCCCAAAAACATACCTTCTGCTGTATATTATGTTGGAAATGGCGGAACAACGATGCTTCTAAGTGGAATGTTTTACGCCATTGGAAAAATAGGGAAAGACGATTATCGAGCATTAAATACATCAAGCGAATTAATAGAAGTTTTATTTTCAGTAGGTGTTACAACGCAAACATTAAAACGAATTACTGGCAGACAAAGTCCAAGTGCAGCCATTAGAGATGAAAATGATGGTGGTGATTGGAAACCATTTCCTAGTTTTAATGCTTTTCAGAAAAACACTCCAAATTATGATGCCATGCCTTCAGGACATTTGGCAACTTACATAGCAACCGTTACCGTAATAGGCACAAATTATCCAGAAATAAAATGGATAAAACCAATTGGCTATACTTTAGGTGGTGTTTTAGCGTTCAATATGGTAAGTGGTAAAGTACATTGGACTTCGGATTATCCAATTGCAGTTTTAATTGGTTATGTAATGGGAAAAACCGTTGCCAATAGAAGAATTATTAAAGAAGTTAATAAAAATAATCTAGAAAAGAAAACTACTTACAAATTCGATTATTCTTTTAAAAAGACAAATCAATTTAGTGTTGTTGGAGTTGCTATGACATTTTAATATGAAAAAACCATTAATTATTGGACATCGCGGAGCAATGGGTTACGAAACCGAAAACACTATGTTGTCATTTCAAAAGGCATTAGACTTATTTGTTGATTTGATAGAAATTGATGTTTATGTCATCAAAACCGGTGAAGTAGTAGTTTTTCATGATAAAACCTTAAAACGATTAGCTTTATCTTTAGAAAACATTGAAGATTTAACGTTAGAAGAAGTAAAAAGCATCAATTTAATAGGTAATCATAAAATCCCAACCTTAATTGAAGTAATTGAATTCATAGATAAAAGAGTTCCACTAAATATCGAATTAAAAGGTCAAAATACAGCTTTGCCAACGCATAAAATTGTTGATAATTTCATTCAAAAAGAAAAGTATACTAATCAGCATTTTCTAATTTCAAGTTTTGACTGGAATGAACTAAAAATATTCAGAAAACTCAATCCCGAAATTCCTATAGCACTTTTATCCCAGCAAAATCATCTTGATGCTATTCCATTTGCAAAAAAATTAAAAGCTATTGCAATAAATCCTTGGTTTTTCACTTTAACAAAACAAGAAGTCGAAGAAATTCACAAATATAATTTAAAGGTTTATACTTACACCGTCAACGAAATTTCTGATATTAAAGAAGCCATTTATTTTGGTGTTGACGGAATGTTTTGCAATTTTCCAGACAGAATTCACGCTTGTTTTTAGTTTTTTAGAGCTTCATCTGGCTATACATTACAAGTCCGCAGAACAAAAGCCATAGAGCTAAGCCTTGCAAAGAGCTTCCTTTAGTCGCTTTTCCAAGTCAAGTTCTATTGGTTTTTGTTCTTTACGGGCTTTTCATTACTATCCAGCGCATAATTCGTTTATAAATCACGATATTTGCAAAAAAAAAAGATAAAACATTGAATACTAATTACGACATAGTTATCATAGGTGGTGGAGCAGCTGGATTTTTTACAGCAATCAATATTGTTGAAAACAACCCTAGTTTAAAAGTAGCCATTCTCGAAAGAGGGAAAACGACTTTGGAAAAAGTCAGAATCTCTGGTGGTGGAAGATGCAATGTAACGCATGCCTGTTTTGTGCCAAATGATATAGTCAAGTTTTATCCTAGAGGTGAAAAAGAATTACGTGGACCATTTCATCAATTTTGTTCAGGAGATACAATTGAATGGTTCGAAAAGCGAGGTATAACTCTAAAAACAGAAGAAGACGGAAGAATGTTTCCAGAATCAGATTCATCAGAAACCATAATCGATTGTTTTACAAAAGCTACTCAAGATTTAGGGATTGATATTTTAATAAGTCAAAGTGTACAGTCTATTTACAAAACGGAAACAGATTTTAAAGTCCAAACCAAAACAGATACATTTTTAGCAGAAAAAGTAGTTATAACCACAGGAAGCAACCCGAAAATGTGGGAAATGCTTGAATCACTTGGGCATTCAATAGTTTCAGCGGTTCCTTCTTTGTTTACATTTAATATTAAAGATGCTCGATTAAAAGATTTAATGGGATTGTCAACATTTGCATCAGTCAAAGTAAAAAAATCAAAATTAGAAGCTTCTGGACCTTTATTAATTACACATTGGGGAATGTCTGGGCCAGGAATATTAAGACTTTCAGCTTGGGGAGCAAGAGAATTGTTCGATAAAAATTATCATTTTGCGATTCTAGTAAACTGGTTAAATGAAACTACTTTTGATGAAGCTATTGATTTATTAAAAGATATAAAAATCGAAAATGCTAAAAAAGTAATCTCGAAAAAGTCACCATTAGAAATGCCAAACCGTTTGTGGGAACGTTTAGTTCTAGCATCAGGGATTTCAGCAGAAACTACTTGGGCAGATTGTAATAAAACTGAATTAAATGCTTTAGCAACTCAATTAACAGCTGGGGAATTTCAAGTAAATGGGAAAAGTACTTTCAAAGAAGAATTTGTAACAGCTGGTGGAATTGATTTAAAAGAAGTCAACTTCAAAACTATGGAAAGTAAAGTAATTCCGAACATATATTTTGCTGGAGAAATTCTAAATATTGATGCCATTACTGGTGGATTCAATTTTCAAAACGCTTGGACTGGAGGATTTATTGTAGCTCAATCAATAGCATAAAAAAACCTTGCTTTCACAAGGTTTTAAGTTTTATTTTTCTCTTCCTTTGTCAAGTTTGTCTTGCCAATCTTTTAGTTTTTGCCATTTACCTTGGTAAGCTAATTTAGATTGTCTTGGCCAAGTTCCTGGATCATGAATTTTATATCTTTCGCCAGCTTTATGTAGTATTTTATTACATCTATCTACAGATGTTTCAGATAATCTTTTCCAAGTTAAAATACCAGAAGTTTTAAATAACTCTTCGATTTTTGGTCCAATCCCTTCTATAAGTTTTAAATCATCCTCTTTTATTTTCTTGCCAAAAACAGCTCTTGCTGCATCGGCATTAAAATCAATTACTGTTGTTGAAGCAGTTTTAGTTGTTTTAGAAACAAAATTAGCTTTCTCAATTATAGGTTTTTTTGCTTGAATTCGCAGAGTATCTAAATCGGTTTGTAGTTGACTATTTCTTTGATTGCAAGCCTCTAAATCACTTTTGTAATTATGTTCATCTTTTTTTAAAGAGTTTTGATTGCCTTTACCAATAAAATAACCAACAATTCCGCAAATAATTCCAACAATTAACGCGACTAATAAACTAGTTGTTTCCATAGAATTTATATATAAATGTATTTAAATAAATTTGACTTTATAAAAATAGAAAAAAAACTGGAAACAACAGTACTAATTATCTGAAAATTAAACACATGCTTGTTTTTGCTGATAATTATCGATTAAGAAAATAAATCGTAACAGTTAGAAGTGTAGCAAAAGCAACCCACAACATATAAGGAATAAGTAAATAAGAGGCTTTTTTGTCTATCTTCTTGAAAATCAGAAAAGTTTCATAAATAATAAGTAAAAGCAAAACTATTTCAAGACTGGCTAATAAAAGGTTGTTTAACCCAAAGAACAAATAACTCCACATAGCATTCAAACCCAATTGTACTCCAAAAAAGAAAAGGCCCTTTTTTATTAATTCTTTGTTTTCATCTAATTTATCCCAAATTAGTCCAGCCGAAATTCCCATTAAAATAAAGAGTAGAGTCCATACTGGTGCAAATACCCAATTTGGGGGATTAAAAGAAGGTTTTATTATTGTAGGATACCAAGTTTGAATACTTGATTGGGTAACTATTGACGATAAATAACCAACGGTTAAACAGATTGCTACTGTGATTATTATTTTAACGTATTTGTTCATCTTAAAATGTTTTGTACAAATTAACGAAATATCAATTTAATAAATAGACAAAAAAAGTATCTTTGTTAAAATTTTAAAGTATGCTTTCCGAAAAGGATTTTATTGTTTCAAGTTATTCGAGTATTGACTACGCGGCTTTCGAATGTAGTGCGCCAAGTAATATTGCATTAGTCAAATATTGGGGGAAAAAGGAAAATCAGATTCCAGCAAACCCATCTATTAGTTTTACCTTAAACAACTGCAAAACAATTACTAAAGTAAATTTCACTAAAAAGAAATCCAAAAACGATTTTTTATTTGATTTGTTGTTTGAAGGAAAACCAAAAGAAGATTTTAAACCTAAAATTTTAAAGTTCTTTCAGCGAATTGAAACCTATTGTCCTTATTTAAAAGAATATCACATTGTTATTGATACTCAAAATACTTTTCCTCACAGTTCAGGAATAGCTTCTTCGGCCTCGGGAATGGCAGCTTTAGCTATGAATGTAATGTCATTGGAAAAAGAAATAAACTCAAATTTAACAGATGATTTATTCTATAAAAAAGCATCATTTTTAGCTCGTTTAGGAAGTGGAAGTGCTTGTAGAAGTATAAAAGGAGAAGTTGTAGCTTGGGGAAAAAATGAATCTATAGCAGAAAGTTCAGACCTATTTGGAGTAGAATTTAATAATATTAATGAGAATTTCAATAATTACCAAGACACTATATTGCTAGTTGATAAAGGAGAAAAGCAAGTTTCAAGTACTGTTGGTCATGAATTGATGTTTGGTCATCCATATGCAGAAAAAAGATTTGAACAAGCCCATGATAATTTAGCTAAAATTACCAAAATACTGTTAGAAGGAAATATAGAAGAATTTATAAAAATTGTAGAAAGTGAAGCTTTAACCCTTCATGCTATGATGATGACTTCAATGCCTTATTTTATTTTGATGAAACCGAATACATTAGAAATAATCAATAAAATTTGGAAATTTAGAAACGAAACTAATATTCCAGTCTGTTTTACGCTTGATGCTGGAGCTAATGTGCATATTTTATATCCCGAAAACGTTTCCGTAAAAGTATTACAATTTATTAAGGATGAATTAGTTGCCTTTTGTCAAAATGGGCATTATATTTGCGATCAAATAGGAAATGGTGCAGAATCAAAATAATTTTGTAACTTTACACAACCCAATCTAAACACTTTATGAAAGGACCATTATTTTACTCAAAAATATTACTCTTTGGAGAATATGGAATTATTGAAGACTCAAAAGGGCTATCAATTCCTTATAATTTTTATAATGGAGCTTTAAAAACAGATGAAAATCCGTCTCAAGAAGCCATCAATTCAAATAAAAGTTTAGATCGTTTTTTTGAATATTTAATACAATTGCAAGTTGAACAACCAACATTGGTTAAGTTTGATAATGAAGCTTTAAAAAAGGATATTGCAAACGGTATGTACTTCGATTCAAGTATTCCTCAAGGATATGGCGTTGGAAGTAGTGGTGCTTTGGTAGCTGCAATCTATGATAAATATGCTTCAGATAAAATCACAGTTTTAGAGAATTTAACTAGAGATAAACTATTGCAATTAAAAGCTGTTTTTTCTAATATGGAATCATTTTTTCATGGGAAAAGTTCTGGTTTAGATCCTTTAAATAGTTATTTGAGTTTACCAATACTTATTAATTCAAAAGATAATATTGAAGCGACTGGAATTCCTACACAAAGTGTAAATGGAAAAGGAGCGGTTTTCTTATTAGATTCAGGAATTGTTGGAGAAACAGCACCAATGGTAAGTATTTTTATGGAAAATCTTAAAGATCAAGGTTTCCGTAAGATGCTGAAATCGCAATTTATAAAACATACAGATGCTTGTGTAGAAAACTTTTTACATGGTGATATCAAATCTTTGTTTGCAAATACAAAGAAATTATCTAAAGTAGTTTTAAATAACTTTAAACCTATGATTCCGGAACAATTTCACACACTTTGGCAAAACGGAATTGAATCAAACGATTATTACTTAAAACTTTGTGGTTCTGGTGGTGGTGGATATATTTTGGGATTTACTCAAGATATTGAAAAAGCTAAAGAATCTTTAAAAGACTATAAATTAGAAGTAGTTTACCAGTTTTAGTGATGTTAACTAGAAAAACAAAATTTTTATTATCTAAAGTTTTCAGTTTTTTTTCTGTTATTAGAGGCTATAACATTTTTGTAATTGTGTTGGCACAATATCTAGCGTCTATTTTTATTCTTTCACCTGAAATAAGAGCATTAGATGTAATCTTAGATTATCAATTGTTTATTTTGGTTTTGGCTTCTTCCTTAACAATTGCTTCTGGTTATATTATTAATAATTTTTATGACGCACAAAAAGATTTAATCAATCGGCCAAGAAAAGTCATGATTGATAGATTAGTAAGTCAAAAAACTAAATTAACAGTATATTTTACCATTAACTTTATTGTAGCTCTAATTGCAAGTATAGTTTCGTGGAGAGCGATGTTGTTTTTTTCAACCTACATATTTCTTATTTGGTTTTATTCTCATAAATTAAAAAAATATCCAATTATTGGCAATATTACCGCTTCTGTTTTAGCTGTTTTGCCTTTTTTTGGGATTTTACTTTACTATAAAAACTTCTATAATGTTATTTTTGCACATGCTATGTTTCTATATTTGCTTCTTTTAATCAGAGAATTAATTAAAGATTTAGAGAATATAGAAGGAGATTTAGTTTCCAATTATAAAACTATTCCAGTTTTGTTTGGAGAAAAAGTAGCCAAAAATATAATTGCAGTTTTAACTATTTCTACAGTAATTCCAGTTTATTATTTGGTTGATGTTTTTAACGTAGGTTATATGGATATTTACTTTTACATAAGCTTACTTATTTTAATGTTCTTTTTACTTAAATTGGGAAAAGCTAAAACAAAACCAGAATATCTCAAGTTACATTTTCTATTAAAATTCATCATTGTTTCTGGAGTTTTTTGTATAGTTTTAATAGAGCCTTCAGTTTTGTTACACGGAAAAAAACTTATTTCCGCTTATTAGTTATATCTTTGCAAAAAATTAGAATAAAATGACGCGTCATCAAGGAAACAATAATGATAAGAAAAAAGGAACTTCTTCAAGACAAGGTGGAACAAAAAAACCTAGTACTTCGAGAGGGAATGGACCTATTAGAAAAAAAGCAAGTTCAAAAATAAAACCAGATTTAAAAGCTGAGCCTAAGCCAGAAAAAAAACCAAATCAGGCACCAAAAACACCAAAAAATCCAGACGAATTACGTTTAAATAAATATATTTCGAATTCAGGAATGTGCAGCAGAAGAGATGCTGACATCTATATTCAAAGTGGAAATGTAAAGGTAAACGGTATCGTTGTAACAGAAATGGGACATCGAGTTAAATTAACAGATGAAGTTATTTTTGATGGAGTTAAATTAAATCCAGAAAAGAAAGAATATATTTTATTGAATAAGCCTAAAAACTTTTCAACGGCAGGAGATGATGATATTTATTCACCAAGTGTTTTAGATTTAGTGCGAAGTGCTACTAAGTCAAAAATTCAACCTGTTGGAAGAATGGATAAAACAACAACTGGTTTGTTATTGTTTACAAATGACACAGATATTATAAGAAAATTCACAGAACCAAATCAGAAAACTAGTAAATTATATCAAGTTACTTTAGATAAAAATTTACGTTTTGAAGATTTAGAGAAAATTATTTCGGGTTTAACGATTGATACACATAGAGTATACGTTGAAGAAGTTACATATATTGATAATCAACCAAAAAGTGAAATTGGTATCAAAATGAAAACTGCAAACATTAAGGTAGTTAGAAAAATATTCGAACACCTTAAATATGACGTTATTAAATTAGATAGAGTAACATTCGCAGGTTTAACTAAAAAGAACTTGCCAAGAGGAAATTATCGTTTCTTAACAGAACAAGAAATAATAAACATCAAAAATATTTAACAACTTAATCCCGATTCATTCGGGATTTTTTAATCAAAGTATGACACCAGAATCATTACAATCAATTGCTTTTCGTTGGTTTGAAGCTTTTAATGCTAAACAATTAGATAAATTACTATCCTTATACGAAAGCGATGCTGCACATTACAGTCCGAAATTAAAAATTCGTCAGCCAGAAACAAATGGTTTAGTAATTGGAGTAGATGCTATGCGAGTTTGGTGGCAAGATGCATTTGATAAACTGCCAACATTAAAATATGAATTGAAATCGCTAACAGCTAATTCTGACAGAGTATTTATGGAGTATGTTCGTAACGTTGAAGGAGAAGAAGATATGTTAGTAGCAGAAGTTCTTGAAATTAGAGAAGGTAAAATAACAAAATCGAGAGTTTATCACGGATAAAATTATAAAAGAATTTTTTTTAATCCATCAGCAATACTTATCCAAAGAAAATTATAAAACGACTTTTCTTGATTACGTTCAACTTCAATTTCAGTTGTTTTTATTTCGTCATCAGAATCATTTTTCACAAATAAATTTCCAATAGTAGACAAGAATTTGTTTTTCTTTAAGCGTTTGTTATTTTGATAAATTACAACTTTTAAATCATCATACTTTAAAGAAAAAGTTCCTTTATTAAGAATGTCATTTCCCGAAAAATCAAAATAAACTTCATCGAATTCACCATTTACCTTAATATTCATATAAGGTTTTGTGAAAACTGCCAGTTCTTCAGCATTAAATTTGTCAATAGAACCAACAATTTTAAATCCATCTTTTTTATTTAATACATTAAATGACCAATCTACTTTTAAAGGTGATTCTTTCATAAAATTGCAATTAATTTTGATTCTCACATCAGGAAGTTTGGTTTTGTTATAGCCACTTTCAATACTTTGAGCAAACAAATTGAAGTTGCTAAAGAATAGTTTACTTGGTCCTTTTTCGAAAGTTTTTTCTTCTTCATAGGTCAATAAAGAATTTTTTATAAAAAGGGAATCAACTTTAATATCTACTTTTAAATTTCTAAGTAAACGGTTGTATAATTCTTTTTTGGACAAATCATCAGAAGGCATTTTTCCTCGGTAGATGTTTGCGGCAACATTATTTAATACAATTGAATTTGTGTCAAAGAAAAAAACTTTATTCTTAAAACCCCAAGCCATTTTTTTTATAGAAATATCATCCGCTAAAATGGTAAATAAATCTTTCTCTTTTCTTATTTTTTGAATAAAATTTCTTCGAGTATATTTTGGAAGAAATTTAAATTTTTTGATTTTTAAACTTTTTTCAGTAACAACTATTTTTGAACTTTTAATATCATAAAATTCATTGACTTGATAAAAAACACTATCACAAGTTAAAGTATATTTATTGTAAGATATTGGTATTTCTTCATTTAGCGTTTTTTCATTTAAAACAATTCCCTCAAGCTTAAAATTAATATTCTGAATGTTTGCTAATGTCTTTTGGTTAAGTGTATTGAAAATTTTAAATTTTCCTCTTTCCATAAATAGGTTAGAAACAATAATTATTCTTTCAAAAGGCTTAAATACTTTCGAATTAATATTGTTATAGTCATTTATGGCACTATCGTTGTTTTTGAATAAAATTATTCTTGGATTTGACACAACTAAACTTTTAGCTTTTATTTTTTTGTCAAATAAAATGCTCCAAATATCAAAATTAGTGACCTCTATTAAATCAATATTTCCATAAAGACCAAATTTTTTATCTGACTCTTTTAGGTTTTTTTTTGGAGAAATCGATACATCATAGGCTGTGATTTTTGCGTTCCAAATTGACAAATCAATATCCTTGTAACTTATGTTGTAATCTGTATTATTTTCATTGTTTATTAATTTTGGTAGTTTTGATTCAACCCAAACAGTAAAGCCTAAGTTTATTAGACCTAGAAAAATTATTATTCCCAAAACAATGAAGATGATTTTTTTATTCTTGTGCATAAGATTTGCTAACATAAATAAATATAGTAAATTATTTATGCTTGGTAGCATTAAAAACAAAAAACTCGAATATTTCTATTCGAGTTTTTTTGTGGTACCTCCAGGGATCGAACCAGGGACACATGGATTTTCAGTCCATTGCTCTACCATCTGAGCTAAGGTACCTTTTCGCTCTTGCGAGTGCAAATATAGAATGATTTTTAATTTATACAAAACAATTTTTAAAAAAAATCAATTTGTATCTTTGAAGTTTTAAAATATAAAAATGATATTAGCAATTGATGTTGGGAATACAAAAATTAAAGTAGCTGTTTTTGAACAAGATACAATGATTTTGAAGGAAGATTACACAAATGAAACTTTGTTAGAAGGGTTGAAAATAATTTATAAAAAATTTCCAAAAAGTAATAAAACAATCATTTCAAGCGTTTCAAATGTATCAGAGGAGGTTTTTTTACTTCTTAAAGCTAAGAATAATTCATTTTTTCTTACAAATGAGAGTAAATTTCCTTTTGAAAATAAATATGTAACACCTTTAACTCTTGGAATGGATAGAAAAGTTATTGTTGCTGGTGCAGTATTGAAATTTCCAAATCAAAATTGTTTAATAATTGATGCTGGTTCATGTATAACATATGATTTTGTAGATGAAAACAAAAATTATTTAGGAGGTGCAATTTCACCTGGAATAGAAATGAGATATAAAGCACTAAATTATTACACGGCCAAATTGCCAAAATTAGTTATAGCAGAACCAGATTCTTATAGAGGTAATTCTACAAACCAATCTATACATTCAGGAGTAGTTAATGGTGTGGTGCATGAAATCGAGGGTTTTATTAACGATTATTTAAGAGAAAATAAATATTTAACAATAATTTTAACAGGTGGTGATGCACTTTTTTTGGCTAAAAGATTAAAAAACCCCATATTTGCCAATTCAAATTTCTTACTAGAGAGTTTGAACTTATTATATCAATATAACATACAATGATAAAGAAATTATTTCTTGCATTAACTTTCCTTACAACAGTTGTTGTTTCAGCACAAGAAGGAACCTCTTCGCCATATTCTTTTTATGGTTTAGGAGATATTAAATTTAAAGGTACTCATGACGCTAGAGCTATGGGAGGATTAGGAATAGCTTATGACTCAATACACTTAAATCTATTGAATCCTGCAACATATTCGAGACTGAAAATCACTAATTTCACAGTTGGAGGAACAACAAACTACAATAATTTATCAAGCGAACAAGGTAAAGAAACTGCCCAAAGAACAACTATCGATTATTTAGCAGTTGGTCTTCCTTTAGGGAAGTTTGGAGCAGCTTTTGGAGTGATGCCATTTTCTTCAGTTGGTTATAAAATTCAAAATCAAGCATCAGAAGGTGATTTGAGAAGTACAAGATATACTGGTCAGGGTGGAATTAATAAGGTTTTTGCAGGTGCAGCTTATAATTTTTCAGAAAATTTTAGTGTTGGTTTGGATATTCAATATAATTTTGGAACAATCGAAACTGAGTCTGTTGTGTTTCTCCCAGACGTGATTTTAGGATCAAGAGAAAATAATCAGTCAAATATAACAGGTCTTTCTACAAACTTTGCATTGTTATACACAAAAAGTTTAGCTAACAAATTAACATTGAATACTAGTTTTGGGTATTCTCCTGAAGCAAAATTGAATTCAGTTAATTCTAGAAATCTTGCTACTATTTCATACACAGTAAGTGGAGTGGAGTTTGTTAATGATAACGATGATTTAGAAGTTGCTGACACCAAATTGGTTATTCCTGCCAAATATACACTTGGAGCAGGAATTGGTTTGCCTAAAAAATGGTTTGTTGGGGTAGAATATATTTACCAAGAAAATAGTAATTTAGGAAATAGATTTGACGATATTAATAACGCAACATTCGAAAACTCTCAAAAAATAATAGTTGGTGGAAATTTTATTCCTAAATACAATTCATTCACAAGTTACTGGAGTAGAGTTAATTATAGAGCTGGGTTTAGATATCAAAACACAGGTTTAATAATAAATTCTAAGCAAATTAATGATTATGGCATTAATTTTGGTCTAGGTTTACCAGTAGGGGGAAGATTCTCAAATATCAACCTTGGTTTTGAATACGGAAAGAAAGGAACTATCTACAATAATTTAATTGAAGAAAATTATTTTAATATAAGTGTAGGCTTGTCTTTAAATGATTTATGGTTCGAAAAAAGAAAATATGATTAATACAAATTTTTACAAAATGAAAACGAAATTAACACTAGTGTTATTAATTGCAGTTAGTTTTTTAACTAATGCTCAGTCAAGTGATAAATGTGCTGAAGATATTCAGTATTTAGTACAATTTACTAAGTCTAAGGATTTCAATGATGCATATCCTTATATGCAAAGTATGAGAAAAGATTGTCCTGCTTATCATAAAGCAATTTATATTTATGGGGAGTTTATTTTAAAAGATAAGATTGACAATACTCAAGCTCCAGAAGAAAAAGAAAAATTTGTTAAAGATTTAGTTGCTTTATACGGTGAACATGATAAAAATTTTCCAAGTAACGGTGCAGGTAACACTGTAAAAAAGGCAATGTTACTTTTAGATAATAATGTTGGTACAAAAGAAGAAGCTTACGGTTACTTAGATAATGCATTTAAAACAGATGCTGCTAACTTTACTTCTGCTAAAGCATTATATACTTATTTTGAATTATTTGTAGATGATTATGAAGCAGGTAAAAAAGGTATTGAGTTGCAACAAGTGTTTGATAAGTATGACGAGATTACTGAAAAACTTGAGTTAGAAGAAAAAGGACTTTCTGATGAATTGGATGTTTTATTAAATAAAATCGAAGCACAACAAGAGCTTACTGACAAAGAATTAAGACTTAAAGAAAGAAATGAATATAACCTAGAGCAATTTAGTACTGTAAAAGGAAGTATGGATTCAAAAATTGTATTGCTTTCTACTTGTGAAAAACTTATTCCTTTCTACCAAAAATCATTTGAAGAAAAGAAAACTGATGTACTTTGGTTAAAAAGAGCTGCTGAACGTTTAGAGGCTAAAGATTGTGATTCAGATCCTTTGTTTACTAAAATATCTGAACAGTTACATAAATTGAACCCAACAGCAGAATCTGCTTATTTGTTAGGAGTTGCTGCTCAAAGAGCTAAAAATACTTCTAAAGCTTTAGAATATTTCAACCAATCTGCACAATTGTTTACTGATGCTACTAAAAAAGCAAAAGTATATTATAAAATAGCTGCGATGTATGGTAATGGAAATAAATCTCAAGCAAGATCTTATGCAAGAAAAGCTTTAGTTGCCAAACCATCATTCGGTCAAGCATACATGTTAATAGCGCAATTATATGCTAGTAGTGCTAATGAATGTGGAAAAGATCCTTTTGAAAAAAGAGCTGTTAACTGGTTGTGTGCTCAATATGCTAACAAAGCTGCAGCAGTTGATCCTAGTTTAAAAGGAACTGCATCTAGACAAGCTGCATCATATAATAGTTATGCACCATCAAGAACTGATATTTTTAACGGTAATATGGCTGGAAAAACAATTTCTTTTAATTGTTGGATTGGAGAATCAGTAAAAGTTCCTAATTTATAATATGATTAAGAATTTTAAAAATATAATCACTAACATAGTCACAGTTTTCGCTGTGGCTATGTTTTTTTCATGTGAAAGTAATTTTAAAGAAGTACAAAAACTGAATCAAAAAACATTTATACCTTCAGGTCAAGCAGATACAATTAATCTAGTTTATACCGATTCAGGTAGGGTAAAAGCTATTCTAGTTAGTCCAAAGATGATTGATTACGGTACGCTTGAAAATCCTTACACGGAATTTCCTAAAGGTATAAAAGTTACTATTTTCGACGACAAAGACAATAAAAGTTATATTGATGCTGATTATGCGGTGTCTTATAAAAAGACAAACCTGATCGACTTACAAGGAAATGTAAAAATCATTTCATATGACAATAAAATTCTAGAAACTTCTCAATTATATTACGATCAGAAAAACGAATGGTTTTTTACTGAAAAACAATTCAAATATTCAGACGGTCAAGGAGGATTTCTTCAAGGTCCTGGAGTTGATTTTAGCAAAGATTTTACAATTTTCAATATGCAGAAAAGTAATGGTGAAGTAAATAATATAGACTAAAGATAGTGTAGTTATTTATAAAATTTATACTTTTGATAAAAATTAAACCATGAGTTTTTTAAAACTATTTCAATACGTTTATATCATTTTCGCTGCTTTTTTTGTTTATGATGCATTTGTAAAGTATCAAAATAATGAAAGCGTAACTATGAGCTTACTGCTTGCAGCTGCTGCTTTGTTTATGTTTTTCTTTAGAAGAAGATTTAACAATAAATACGGTAAATAAGTATAATAATTAATCCACTTTTATGGAAATAACAATTATAGTTATTTGTTTATTGCTTTCAGCTTTTTTTTCTGGGATGGAAATTGCCTATTTTTCATCTAACAAAGTTTTTTTGTCCATTGAAAAAAGACAAAACAATTTCAATGCAAACATCTTAAATAAACTTACTGAAAAGCCTTCTCAGTTTATAACAGCAATGTTAGTTGGGAACAACGTAGCCTTAGTAATTTATGGGTTTATAACAGGTGATTTGCTAACAAAATGGCTAGAAACGTTATCTCCTTTTTTTCAAGATGAATTTGTAAGTTTAATTTCTCAAACAGTATTATCAACTTTATTGATTTTATTTACAGCAGAATTTTTACCTAAAGTTTTTTTTCAAATCTATTCCAATAAATTAATAAAATTATTTGCAGTTCCAGCTTACTTTTTTCACCAATTGTTTTATTGGGTTTCTAAATTCATTATTTGGATTTCAGATTTTATTTTGATGAAATTTTTCAAAACAGAAGGAGACCAAGTACAAGATTATTTTAGTAAAGTAGAATTAGGAAATTATATTAACGAACAAATGAGTTCAGTTTCTGATAATGATGAAATTGATTCGGAAATTCAAATATTTCAAAATGCATTAGAGTTTTCAGAACTTAAGGCTAGAGATATTATGACGCCAAGAACAGAAATTTCTGGGGTTGATGTTGATGATAGTATTGGAGAGTTAAGAGAATTATTTATAAAGACAGGCTATTCAAAAATCATTGTATATCAAAATTCTGTTGATGATATACTAGGGTATGTACATTCTTTTGAATTATTTCAAAAACCTAAAGATATCAAGTCAATAATGATGACTATTGAATATGTTCCAGAAACTATTTTCATTAAAGATCTGTTAGATATTTTGACTAAAAAAAGAAAAAGTATGGCTGTCATTCTTGATGAATACGGTGGAACTTCTGGATTAATCACAATTGAAGACATAATTGAGGAGCTTTTTGGTGAAATAGAAGATGAACATGACTTAGTAGAAGAAAAAATAGATGAAGAAATCGAAGAAGGAAAGTATTACGAAATCAACGAATCACATGATGATGAAGAAATCGAAGAAGGAGTTTATTTATTTTCTGCAAGGTTAGATGTCGAATTTATCAATCAAAAGTATAATTTAGAAATTCCAGAAAGTGATTCATATTCAACTTTAGGAGGTTTTATTGTTGATTATACTAAAGATTTTCCTCAAAACGGAGAAAAAATTCACATAGAAAACTTCGAAATAATCATACATTCTGCAAGCAATAAAAAAATTGAACTTGTAAAACTTTCATTATCTGAAGAAAAAAGATAAAAATATCGCTTTAGTATTTTATTATTTCATAGATAATTGTATTTTCGCCTTCTGTAAAAAATAAATAAATTATAAAATGGCAATTTTATCAAAAATTAGACAACGTTCATTTTTCCTAATAGTAATCATCGCACTAGCCTTATTTTCTTTTGTGTTAGCGGATGTAATTAAAAGTGGATCTTTTGGTAGTAGTTCAAAATATGCGGGTACTGTTAATGGCGAAAACATCATGGGACAAGAGTTTCAAGTGAAAGTTGGACAAGCAGAACAGCAAGGTATGAGCAATGTTCAAGCTTCAAATGGAGTTTGGGATCAAGAAGTTAAAAGAATTATCTTAGCAGAACAATATGAAGAATTGGGATTACGTGTTGGTCCAGACCAATTAATCAATGTAATGAAAGAGAATCCCAACTTTGCATCTAATCCTCAATTTTTAAACGAAGCAGGGAAATTTGATGTTGCAAAGTTCAAAGAATATGTTAGTACTAACTTTTACAAGCAAGGACCAGAGCAAAAAGCACAATGGGAGGCATTTGAAGCTGATGTTGAGAGAATGTTTACTGAACAAATGTATTACACATTAATAAAGTCTGGTATTCAAACTACACAAGCTGAAGGTAAAGCATTATATGAAGAAGAAAATGACAAAGTGAATTTTGACTTTGTGACAGTTGGATATGCTACAGTAAATGATGATGAAGTTAAAATTTCAGATGATGAAATTATGGCTTATATTAAAAAGAATGAGAAAAAATTCAAATCAGATAAAATGGCTGATTTAGAATTGGTTTTTATTGAAAACAAACCATCTAAAGCTGACGAAGATCAAATGAAAAGTTCTATTCAAGGATTATTGAATGGAAAAGTAGAATATAATAAAGAAACGGGTATAAATGATACAATACCAAGTTTTAGAAATGCTTCTAATGTTGCAGAATATGTCAACAAAAATTCTGACATTAAATTTGATTCAACTTATGTTGCAAAAAAAGATTTACCATTAGAATACCAAGAACAATTATTTAACCTTCCTGTAGGAGAAGTTTTTGGACCTTATTCAGATAATGGTTTTCAAAAATTATCAAGAAAAGTAGGTAGTAAGTCTGGTGCAGCTGCAAAAGCTAGCCATATCTTAATTGCTTTTGAAGGAGCAGAAAGAGCTGACCCAAGCATTAAAAGAACGAAAGAAGAGGCAAATGCTTTGGCAAATAGTTTATTAGCTCAGGCAAAAGCAAATCCAGCTGGTTTTGGAGCTTTAGCAACTGCTAATACTGATGATCCAGGTTCAAAACAAACAGGTGGTGAATATGACAATATTGCACCAAATCAAATGGTAAAACCATTTAACGATTTTGTATTTGATAGCCCAATAGGAAGTATTGGTGTTGTTGAAACAGATTTTGGTTTTCACGTTATTAAAGTATCTGATAAATATAATTCAGTATTGTTAGCAACAGTAGCTCAAAAAAATGAACCATCTGAAGCAACTTCTGATCAAAACTATACTAAAGCTTCTAAATTTGAAGCTGATGCTAATTCAAAAGACTTTGCTCAAGTAGCAAAAGATATGGGATTAGAAGTTACTCAAGCACCAAATATTAAAACATCTGACGAAAACATTCCACTAGTTGGTCCACAAAGAGGAATAGTTCTTTGGGCTTTTGGAAGAGACACTGAAATTGGAAATGTAAAACGTTTTGATGTGCCAACGGGTTATGTTATTGCAAAATTAAAAGCAGTAAATGATTCAGGATTGACTTCAGTTGAAAACGCAAGAATTCAAGTTGAACCAATTTTAAAGAACGAAAAGAAAGCAGTTATCATAAGAAAGAAGATGACTGGAAAAACGCTAGAAGAAGTTTCAAAAGCAACTAATGCATCTGTTGTTTCTGCAACAGACGTTGTTTTTAGAAGTGCTTTATTGCCAAACATTGGACCAGAACCAAAAGTTGTTGGAAAAGCCTTTGCTCAAAAAGCAGGGACTACTTCAGATTTAATTGACGGTACTTTAGGTGTATATATTGTAAAAACAAATACTATGGTAAAAGCTAGTGCAATACCAAATTACACATCATATGTAAATCAAGCTAAATCACAAGCACAAGGTTCTGCTTCTAATAAAGCCATCGAAGCTTTAAAAGTAAAATCTGAAATTGAAGATTTAAGAATTCAATAAGAAAAATTCATTACCATATAAAAAATCCCAAGCAATTTGTTCGGGATTTTTTTTGTTTTCTGTTTTAGCTTTATTACATTTAATCTTTATTAAATAATTACTTACAAAAAAAAATAAAATAACATTAAAACCTTAAGAATGAAGTACATTAATTTGTTTTTGCTTTTTTTAACTATTAACGTTTGTGCACAAAACACACTGAATTTTGATAAAAGTTACATTAAATGCGTAGATAAATGGATTATATTTCCGATGGATAAGGATAGTACTTACACCTTTGGTTTTTTATACATTGATAATAGTGCTGGTTTAACTTTTAATTATGGTGGAGATTTTAAGATAAATAAAAAGGGTGATTTTATAAATGCTGAAAGTGAATTAAGTAAAAGACCAGGTTTTATTAAAATGAGACTTGATGTAAGTAAAAATTTAGTTGCAGAATTACCAGAAGATAGAATTAAAGACTTAAAAATTGAAAAAACACCAGATTGGTTATCGGTTTACAAGCAAAGCGATGATTCTGATTTTGCTATGTTTAATAAAGGATTTTTATATAACGCATGGAACGAATGTGAAACCGCATTAATCTATTTAGAAAAATTAGAAAAAATAGATTCTAATTATGAAGGTTTATTTCCAGAAATGGCATTTTCATATAATCATTTAGAACAATACGATAAGGCAGAAGTTGTACTGAATAAAGCAGTTGAAAAAGACCCAAAAGATTGCTACACATTAAAAGAGCTAGCTTATACTTATAAGAATTCTAAAAAAATTGATAAAAGCATTGAAGTTTATAAGAAAATGAGTAAAACTTGTAAGCAAAAGAATTTTATCCAGGAAACAGCATTTAATCTAGCTTGTCATTACTTTAATGAAAAAGATAAAAAGAATTTTTATAAATGGAAAGATGAAGCTAAAAATTGGTCAGAAAGTAAAAATCAATATGACAAATATCTTGATAAACTTGCTCTAGAACTAGAAAAATAGTTTATTACAAAATCATTTCTTCATACTTCAAAATAGTTTCATAACCTTTTTTATTAAAATAGAATAGAGGATTTTCTTTTGAAACAACCATTGCAAAATCGCCACCCCAAGCGCCTAAACTTTTTACCGTGCCTTTAAAATCTGGAAACAAAGATTCTTTTACGGTAAGTTGTTCTAAAACATCACTTAGTAAAATTTCATGTTTGTCTAAGGCAGCCATGAAATCATTTATATTATTAGTTCCTGAAACAAAAGTTGTGATTTTATCAATTTTAGTTTTTACTTTATCTAATGAAAATTGCTTATTTAAATAATTGTTGATAGCTGATTTGCTACTTTGTTTTTTATTTAAATACACAAAATAAATATGTTCTTTAAACTCTGGATTAAAAGAAATTTTTTCAAAAAAAGGTTTTTCGTTTTCTAAATGATAAATAATAGATTGATTGGTTTGTGCACAAGCAATATCATATCCACTTCCTCCAAAACTGTTTTTAAGCAATTCAAAAGCATTAATATTTAACCATTGTCCTAAATTATTAATCAACGTAGATGATGTTCCTAAACCCCAAAGTCTTGGGAATGTTAATTTGGTGTCAATTGAGTAACCTTCAGAATTTTCAATAAAATCTGAATTTAATAAATAAGCATGATGTAAAATTTCTACTAAAGTATTTTTGATTTTATTTTCAATAAATGATTTTTTTGTAATTATATCATCGAATAGAATTTCATTTTCAAACCAAATGCTTCCATCAGCATCATAACTTTTCCAAATTATTTTTTTTCCAAGACCAGAAATAACTTCCAAATCTTGACCAAATTTTGTTGGAACAGCTAGAGACTTTGCCCCATTAAGAACCAAATATTCTCCAGTTAATAATAATTTTCCGTTGCTATAGTAAGTTTCTTTTTTCATTTTATACTGAACTCGTTTCAGTATCTCATCATACTAAAACTATATTTAATTGAACTCGTTTCAGTATTTCATGATACTGAAAATTTATATTTTTACTTTCTAATCTTCTCCAAATAATCAACAACCAAACTATGAGAAGCTGTTGTCTCATTAAAGTGGGCAATGACTTTTTCTTTTTCTTCTTTAGTAGCTTGAAATTGATTCAAAATATTATGAATATGCATTTTCATGTGTCCTTTTTGAATTCCAGTTGTGGTTAACGAACGTAAAGCAGCAAAATTTTGTGCTAAACCTGTTACAACAACAATTTTCATTAAATCTTGAGCAGAAGGTTTTCCTAACATTTCCAAAGAAAATTTAACTAAAGGATGTAAGCTTGTTAACCCACCAACAGTTCCTAACGCTAACGGAATATCCAACCAAAATTTAAAAACGCCATTTTCAATAGAAGCATGCGATAAACTTGAATAGCTTCCATTTCTGCTCGCGTATGCGTGTGCACCAGCTTCTACTGCTCTAAAATCATTTCCTGTAGCTAAAACTACTGCATCAACACCGTTCATGATGCCTTTGTTGTGAGTCACAGCTCTGTATGGTTCGATTTCTGCAATTTTAACTGCTTTCACAAATTTTTCAGCAAATTCGTTTGGATTGATTCCTGTGTCTTCATTCAACTCTTCAACTTTACAAGAAACTTCAGCTCTAACCACGCAATTCGGAACAAAATTGCTCAAAATGCACATGATGATTTGAACTTGTTTTTCATTTTCAGAAAATTCTTCATACGAAGCAGCTTCTCTTTCCAAAGTTTTAGCAAATTGCTCTAAACAAGAATTGATGAAATTCGCACCCATACTATCTTTAGTGTCAAAAGTAGCATGCAATTGATAGTAGTTTTCTAATTTATCTGTTTTGTTGACTAATTTTATATCTAAAATTCCACCACCACGTTTCTCCATATTTTTCGTGATAGAAGCTGTATCTTCATAAAAAGATGATTTTTTTTCTTTAAAAAATGCTTCTAATTTTTCAAAAGAACCAGCATACGAAAAGTGAACTTGGCCAATTTTTTCAGTTCCTAAAACAGTTGCTTTAAATCCACCACGTGCAGCCCAAAATTTAGCAGATTTACTTGCTGCAGCGACAACCGAGCTTTCTTCAATTGCCATTGGAATTGTATAGTTTTTATGATTTATTACAAAATTAGGAGCAACTCCAAGGGGTAAATAAAAATTGGTTAATGTATTTTCAATAAATTCATCATGTAGTTTTTGCAATTGTAAATCTGAATTCCAATATTGTTTCACTAATTTTTCAGCATCAATAGGATTTGAAAAGTAAGTGGTTGTAATCCAATTTATTTTTTCTTCTTTGGTAAGTTTAGAGAAGCCTTTATTTTGAAGCATTGTGTATTTTTTTTACAAAGATAAGCAAGATAGAACATATTTTAACAACCTTTTTTTTGTGAATATATCATAAAAAGCAAGGTTTTCTCGATAATTTTTAGTAAAATTGAAAGTTTTTTACCTTACACTATTATGACAAGAAAAATTATATTCGGAGTTTTATTCTTATTTACTTCATTATCAATTGTTGCTCAACAAAAAATCACTTTAGAAGAGATTTGGTCTGGAGCTTTTAGAACGCAAAGCATGGACGAACTCCAAGCTATGAAGAACACAAATCAATACACCGTATTAGATTTTAACAGAACATCAAGAAGCACTCAAATTGACTTATATAATTTTGCAACTTTAGAAAAAGTTTCAACTTTAATAGACACAAAAGATTTCCCAGAATTAACTTCAATCGATAGTTATACTTTCGATAAAGAGGAAAAAAAGATTTTAATCGCTTCAAATTCGGCTCCAATTTTTAGACATTCATTTACAGCTGATTATTTTGTGTACGATATTTCATCAAAAAAACTATCAAAATTTACTTCAAAGCAAATTCAAGAGCCAACATTTTCTGCAGATGGAACTAAAATAGCTTATGCTTTCGAAAATGATCTATATGTTTATGATGCAATTTCGGGTTCGCATTTGCAAATTACTAATGACGGAAAGAAAAATGCTATCATCAACGGTATTACGGATTGGGTTTATGAAGAAGAGTTTGCTTTTGTGAAGGCTTATGATTGGAATGCTAACGGAACCAAAATAGCTTACATTCGTTTTGATGAATCAGAAGTTCCAGAGTTTTCAATGGATATGTACAACCAAGGATTATATCCAACGCAAGAAGTGTTTAAATATCCAAAAGCAGGTGAAAAAAATGCTGTAGTTTCTTTACATATTTATGATTTAAAAACTGGAAATTCACAGGCGATTAATTTGGGTGATTACAACGATTTTTATATTCCTAGAATTGAATGGACGAATGATTCAAATATTTTAAGTGTTCAAGTCATGAACCGTCATCAAAATAATTTGGATTTGCATTTTGTGGATGCTTCTTCAGGGAAAACTTCAATTGTTTTAAACGAAAAAGACAAAGCTTATGTTGATGTTACTGATAACCTAACGTTCTTAAAAGATAACAGTTTTATTTGGACTTCAGAAAAAGATGGATTCAACCACATTTATCACTATGATAAAAATGGAAAACTAAAAAAGCAAATCACTTCAGGAAAATGGGAAGTGACAAATTATTATGGTTTCAATGAGAAATCAGGAATCATTTATTATCAATCGGTTGAAAATGGTTCTATAAATAGAGATGTTTATTCCATTAAAATTGACGGAAAAGAAAAAACAAAACTATCATCAAAAACAGGAACAAATGACGTAACATTTAGCCCAGATTTTGATTACTACATTAATTCGTTTTCAAGTGCCACTCAAGCGCCTTCTTACACTTTAAATGAATCAAAAACTGGAAAAGAAATCAAAAAGATTTTATCAAACGAAGCAGCTGAAGAAAAATTAGCAAAATATGGAGTTAGTCCAAAAGAGTTTTTCACACTTGAAACAGAAAAAGGAAACGAACTAAACGCTTATATAATCAAACCAGCTGATTTTGATGCTTCTAAAAAATATCCAGTTTTCATGACGCAATATTCTGGACCAGGTTCTCAAGAAGTTCATAATTCTTGGAATTCATATAATGATTATTGGTTTTATATGCTAGCTCAAAAAGGATACATTATTGTTTGTGTGGACGGAAGAGGAACAGGTTTCAAAGGAGCTGATTTCAAAAAAGTGACTTATAAAGAATTAGGAAAATACGAAGTTGAAGATCAAATTGACGCTGCAAAAGTAATTGGTAAATATGATTTTGTTGATGCTTCAAGAATTGGAATTTGGGGATGGAGTTATGGTGGATTTATGAGTAGTAACTGTATTTTAAAAGGGAATGAAGTATTTAAAACAGCAATTGCTGTAGCACCAGTTACAAGTTGGAGATATTATGATTCAATTTATACAGAAAGATATATGCAAACTCCACAAGAAAACGCAAGTGGTTACGATGATAATTCACCAATAAATCATGTAAAAAAATTAAAAGGAAATTATCTTTTAATTCATGGAACAGCTGATGATAATGTACATGTGCAAAACACTATGAAAATGGTTGAAGCTTTAGTACAAGCAAACAAACAATTTGATTGGGCTATTTATCCAGATAAAAACCACGGAATTTATGGTGGTGCCACAAGATTACAATTGTTTACAA
The DNA here is from genome assembly GCF_963975005.1 of uncultured Flavobacterium sp. Lineage (GTDB taxonomy): Bacteria > Bacteroidota > Bacteroidia > Flavobacteriales > Flavobacteriaceae > Flavobacterium. The sequence continues at coordinate 5,164 of NZ_CAXBFR010000008.1, read as the reverse complement.
AAATGACTAACTTTCTTTTAGAAAAATTATAATATGACAAACATACCAATTGAGGAACAAACGTTCTTTGGACATCCAAAAGCTCTTTTTATATTGTTCTTTACAGAAATGTGGGAACGTTTCTCATTCTACGGGATGAAAGCTTTATTAATTTTTTATCTAACAAAATACCATTTATTTTCAGATGATACAGGAAATTTATTAATTGGAAGTTATGCAGCATTAGTTTATGCAGTTCCAGTTATTGGAGGTTTTATTGCAGATAAATATTTAGGTTTTAGAAAGGCAATTGTCTTTGGAGGAATTATGCTTGTTTTAGGTCACTTAGGAATGGCTTATGAGGGAAATGCAGCCACACAATCTATTACAGGAGAAATTACTCGTGATAATTTTGCGCTACAAGTGTTTTATTTCTCACTAGCTATGATTATACTTGGTGTTGGGTTCTTAAAAGCAAATATTTCATCTTTGGTTGGTGAATTATATTCAGTAGGAGATAAGAGAAGAGATTCAGGATTCACCTTGTTTTATATGGGAATTAACTTGGGTTCTTTCTTGGCAACAATTGTTTGTGTTTGGTTAGGAGAATCTTACGGTTGGAGTTACGGATTTGGTGCTGCTGGTGTAGGAATGTTCTTCGGTCTAGTAACTTTTATTTCAGGTAAAAAATACTTAATGGGCAAAGGAGAATCAACCAACCAACCTTTCTTAGAAAAAAGATCATTTGGGCTTAAAAACGAATGGTTAATTTATATAGTTAGTGTTTTATCTACTTTATTATTTTGGCAAATGGTTCAAAATCATGATGCCGTTTCAATTGCATTACAAGTAGCTGGTGGAGTTTCATTTTTATACATTGTATACTATGCTGTAACAAAATTAGACGGTAAAGCTCGTGAACAATTAATTGCATTGACAATTTTAATCGTGTTTACTATTGTATTTTGGGCTTTATTCGAACAAGCCTATACTTCAATGAATTTATTTGCAGATAGAATTTTAGACAGGCATATCTTTGGATTTGAGATTTCTGCTGGACAATTTTTAAGTTTCAATGCCTTATTTATTATACTTTTAGCACCAGTTTTTGCTTGGCTATGGGTTAAACTGGGAAAATATAACCCAAATACAGCAGTTAAATTTGCATTAGCTCTAGCATTAGTTGGACTAGGATTTGGAGCTTTAGTAATGGGAATCAATCTTTCAGGAGTTGGGAAAGTAGCAGCATTTTGGTTGATTTTAGCTTATTTTTTACATACGTGCGGAGAATTAAGTTTGTCACCAGTTGGACTTTCAGCAGTAACAAAATTATCACCAGTAAAAATTGTTGGATTTATGATGGGAGTTTGGTTTTTAGCCACTGCAAGTTCAGAGTTTATAGCATCATTATTAGCAAATATTGCTTCAGTAGATACTTCAAATGGTTTAGCTCCTGATTTAAATGTTGCTAAGGAAAGTTATTTGAAGTTATTTGAATATTTATTCTACACAGGTATTGGATTTGGAGCTGTTTTATTAGCTTTGTCTCCAATTATCAAAAAATTAATGCATGGAGTTGATAAAGAATTAAACAACTAAAAATTAATAAAAAAACTAACTTACAATTATATAGTATGAGTCAAAATTCAACAGATCAATTTTTTAAGAACCCTGTTTTAGGTCATCCAGCAGGTTTATTTGTATTGTTTTTCACAGAAATGTGGGAGCGTTTTTCATTCTACGGAATGCGTTCACTTTTGATATTATTCTTAACAGCTTCTTTTACAGATGGTGGTTGGGAATGGACTAGAGAAAATGCGTCTGCATTGTTTGGTTCTTACGTAGGTTTAGTTTACTTATCTACCATGTTAGGTGGATATTTTGCTGATAAAATTATTGGTTTTAGATGGGCAGTTGTTGTTGGAGCTATTTTAATGACTTTAGGTCACGCTTCTATGGCAGTTGAAACTGAATTTTCAATTTATTTAGGTTTAGTTTTATTAGTATTTGGAAACGGATTTTTTAAACCAAATATGACTTCTATAATTTCTGAAATGTACAAAGACAGACCAGAAAAGAAAGATGGAGCTTATACTTTATTTTATATGGGTGTAAATGCTGGTGCTTTCTTCGGAATCTTACTTTGTGGTTATTTAGGAGAAAAAGTTGGTTGGAGTTACGGTTTTGGTTTAGCAGGAATTTTCATGTTCTTCGGAATGTTGCAATTTTGGTTGTCTCAAAATATTTTTGGAGATATTGGATTAAAACCAACTGCTGAAAGTAAAGCTAAATCAGAAGCAGAAGATACTGATACAAGAAACCCATTTACTAAATTAGAATTAGGAATTATTGCTGTTAGTGCAACTTTAGGTTTGCTTTGGATTATTAATGATCCAGCTTCAAAAATTTCAAATGGAGCTGTTAATGTTTTTGGATTCTTAGGTGAAAACGGAAATTCAATAGCAATTGTTACTGCATTGCTGTTATTTATTTATTTGCTAGTTACTCGTTTAATGAAATACTCTCAAATCACAAGAGAAAAATTAATTGCGGTTACTTTCTTTGCATTTTTAACGATTTTCTTTTGGGCAATTTTCGAACAATCACCAAATTCATTAACAATTTTTGCAAGTGATTACACAGATAGGGTATTAGAAGGAAATTGGAGTACATTTTTCTTGTTTATTAATACGTTAATTACAATAGTGCCATTAGCAATTATAACTTGGGTTTTATATTTGTTATTTAAACAAACATTTAAAAATTATGCTGTGGCAAATATGATATTAGCTTCAAGTTTTATCATTATTTGGGCTATTGCAATTTGGATGCTTATGAAAGATTTCTATACTGCAGGATTTATAACATTATCAGATTCAACTTTAGAAATGTTAAAAATCGACAAAGTTACAGAAGCAATTACAGAAGTTCCAGCAACTTGGTTTTCAACATTAAATTCATTATTTATTATTTCATTAGCGCCATTATTTTCTAAATGGTGGGAAAGTAAATACAACCCAAATGCAAATATGAAATACGGAATAGGTATGGGATTATTAGCATTAGGTATGGCTTGTGTAGCAGTTGGCGCTTCGGGAATTGAACCCGGTGCAAAAACTGCATCAGTTAGTATGATTTGGTTAATTTTAGTATATTTATTCCATACAATGGGAGAATTATGTATTTCTCCAGTAGGATTGTCTTACGTGAGTAAATTAGTGCCAGCAAGAATGATTGCCTTTATGTTTGGTGTTTGGTATTTAGCGGTTGCAATTGGTATGAAAGGTGCAGGTATGTTTGGAGAGAAAATTGATAAAATTGCAAACGAATCAGGATTAAGTTCTTTCTTTTGGATGTTAACAATAATCTCTTTGGTAATGGCCGCTTTATCTATTTTAATGACACCAGTTATCAAAAAATTGATGCACGGTGTTAAATAACTAACATTTTTTGGCATCTTATTTGTTTACTTTTGTATAGTAATAAAATATATTGAAATGAAAAAAACACTGTTCATACTTTTTGTAACCTTGTCTTCGATTTTAGTTCAGGCACAAGAAGATTTGACTTGGCATACTGATATGGCGAAGGCTTCTGAGCTTTCTATGAAAGAGAAAAAACCGTTAATGTTATTTTTTACTGGATCTGATTGGTGTGGTTGGTGCATTCGTTTGCAAAATGAAGTTTTTAAAAAAGAGGAGTTTATAAAATGGGCCAATGAAAATGTAATTTTAGTTGAACTAGATTTCCCAAGAAGAACAGCACAAGATGAGACACTAAAGCAACAAAATTATCAGATGCAACAAATTTTTCAAGTGAAAGGTTATCCAACCGTTTGGGTAGTAAATCCAGAAAAAACAGCAGAAGGTAAGATTAATTTAAGTGCTCTAGGAAGTACAGGTTATGTAGCTGGTGGTCCAGAAAAATGGCTTGAAGGAGCAAATAGTATAATTAAATAATAATAAAAAAAAGATACAAATGAAAAAGGCAATATTAGTTTTAAGTTTAAGTCTGTTAAGTCTGATTTCTTTTGCGCAAGAAATCAAATGGATGACAATGGATGAAGCTCTTAAAGCGCAAGAAAAAGATCCGAAACCGATTTTTATGGATGTTTATACAGATTGGTGTGGACCTTGTAAAATGTTGGATAAAAACACTTTTCATGAGGCAAGTATAGTTGAATTAGTCTCAAAAAATTATTACGCTGTAAAGTTTAATGCTGAAGGAAATGAAGAAATTAATTTCAAAGGAATCAAATACTCAAACCCTAGTTTTGTTGCTGGCAAGCAAGGAAGAAATAGTCAACACGAGTTTACAAAATTCTTAAAAGTACAAGGATATCCAACAATGTATATTTTTGATAAAGACGGAGAAATTAAAACAAATGTATTAGGTTATAGAACAGCTGAACAGCTGAAAGCTGAGCTATAGACAAAAAATAAAATTACATCTTATAAAATCCCTTTTCGGCAATAGCATGAAAGGGGATTTTGTATTTTATACAAGTTGCTTTCCATCTTTTTATTGATGTAAATGAATTGCTTTTATCAGCAATTATTAGTTGCGGTTTTGATGTGAGAATTAGACGTTCCATATTGATTCTTGAGTTTTGTCTAATAACTACAACATCAGGTTTTATAGATGTGTTGTAAATTGTGTTTTCGTCAACAATAATTATTTTTTTGTTTTTGAAAAATAAGACATTCTCCAAAGGATGAAATACTATTTTTGGATTAAATTTAGCCGTTGCATATTCTTGAATGCTTTGATTTTCTTGTATCAAACTATCATTCGAAAAAATTGTAATTTTATTAGCTTCAAAAATTGAAATAGCACTTTCTTTATTGTTAAATACAATCAATTCATTTTTATGTGAAGTTTCGTTTTTTGTAAAAAAATATAAGATTTGAAATGACAAAGTTAGGACTAAAACATATAAAACACGTTTGTTTTTAGGTTTGTAAATCCAATAAATAACACTTAAAATCAAAAGATATAATCCAACAGTTAAAAACGGTGTAAACGTAATATTCTTGATAACGTATTCCTGAAAACTTGACAACCAATGTATATAATAATTCATAAATTCAACTAAAATGGAAATCAATTTTCCTAAAAGTAGTGCTAAAGGTAAATACACAAAATTTAGAAAAAGAACAATAATTCCAATAAGTAAAACTAAAGT
>NZ_CAXBFR010000007.1:0-45150 GCF_963975005.1 uncultured Flavobacterium sp. | reverse complement strand
AAAGTAAGCATTTTGTCTGGTGTAATTGCTTTGTCATCATCTTTTCCGTTTGAAATTGTTATTTCTTCATCTTCTGGAACAATAGTGTAGGTTTTTTTACCATCATAAATCTTTGTAATGCCCATAAAATTTAAAATATATTTATTTCCATTAATAGCAACATTTCCATTGCTTTCTTGGTTTATATTTTCTTTAGCGTTACTTAGGGAATATTTAAAGTCAATAACAATATTAGTGTAGCCTTTTGCTTTTGTTGCCACATCATCTAATAATTGTTTTGCTTTTTTAGCATCTTGTGCCTGAATGTTTAAAGTAAATAAAAATAATATTACGACTTTTAATAAAGTTTTCATTTTAAGAATTGTTTTGTTCATTATTTAAAAAATGTTCTAAGGCTACTAAATCTGGAATTAATACGGATCTTGCTTTACTTCCTTCAAACTGACCAACTATGCCAGCGGCCTCTAATTGGTCTATTATTCTACCCGCTCTGTTATAGCCTAATTTTAGTTTTCTTTGTATTAAAGAAGCACTTCCTTGTTGAGCTGTTACAATAACTTCGGCTGCATCTCTAAAAAGAGAATCTCTTTCGGATATATTCATATCAAGTTTTGTGCCACTTTCCTCTCCAACATATTCAGGTAATTGATAAGCTTCTGGATATGCTTTTTGTGAACCAATATAATCTGTAATTTTTTCAACTTCTGGTGTGTCAACAAAAGCACATTGGACACGTACAATTTCGTTTCCTTGTGTGAAGAGTAAATCTCCACGACCAATTAATTGATCAGCACCACCCGAATCTAAAATAGTTCTTGAATCGATTTTTGAAGTTACTCTAAATGCAATTCTCGCTGGGAAATTGGCTTTAATCATACCTGTAATTACGTTTACAGAAGGTCTTTGTGTAGCAATAATTAAATGGATTCCAATGGCACGAGCTAATTGAGCTAAACGAGCAATAGGAGTTTCTACTTCTTTTCCAGCTGTCATGATCAAATCGGCAAACTCATCAACAACAAGGACTATATACGGTAAGAATCTATGTCCTTGTTCTGGATTTAATTTTCTTTGTTTAAACTTATCATTATATTCCTTAATGTTCCTAACCATTGCATCTTTTAGTAAGTTGTAACGGTTATCCATTTCAACACATAATGAATTTAAAGTATTGATAACCTTAGCATTATCAGTAATAATAGCATCTTCAGTATCTGGAAGTTTGGCCAAGTAATGTCTTTCAATTTTATTAAAAAGGGTTAGTTCTACTTTCTTTGGATCTACTAAGACAAATTTAACTTCTGCAGGATGTTTTTTGTATAAAAGAGAAGTCAAAACAGCATTTAAACCAACAGATTTACCTTGTCCAGTTGCTCCAGCCATTAATAAGTGAGGCATTTTTGCTAAATCAAAAACAAAAGTTTCATTTGAAATTGTTTTACCAAGTGCAATAGGTAATTCCATTTCAGATTGTTGAAACTTAGCGGAAGAAATCACACTTTTCATAGAAACCATTGTCGGATTTGCATTTGGTACTTCAATACCAATAGTACCTTTTCCTGGAATAGGAGCAATGATACGAATTCCAAGAGCTGCTAATGAGAGCGCAATATCGTCTTCTAAGTTTTTAATTTTTGAAATACGCACACCTGCTTCTGGAACAATTTCGTATAAGGTTACGGTTGGTCCAACGGTTGCTTTAATTTGAGAAATTCCGATACCATAATTCTTTAAGGTTTCAAGAATTTTATTTTTGTTTTGTTCTAATTCTTCTTGGTTAATTGTAATACCAACAGAGGTGTACTCTTTAAGTAAATCAACACTTGGCATTTTGTAGTTTGATAGCTCTAAGGTTGGATCAAATTCTCCAAAATTTTCAACGATTTTTGCGGCTAAATCACCTTCAACTATTTCCTCTTCTTCTGTGGTTTCTATCACAAAATTTTCGTCTTTTGTTTCAATTATTCTTTTTGCTTTGTCTTCAATTGAGAAGGTTTGTTCTATTTTGGGTTCTTCTTTTATCTTAGGTTCAAGCGATAATTCAGATGAGTGTCCAATAGTTGGCTTTAAACTTTCTTTGTCAATTTCAAATACAGATGCTGGTTTTAATTCAATTTTAGAAATGGCTTCATCATCTTCGGTTAATTCAAAATCTTTAGACGCATTTCCTTCTTTGTTAAGAATTGCATTATCTATTTCATTAGCTTCAATCGGTTCTTCTTTCTCAAAAATGGGAGTTGGAATTTTATTTTTTATTTTTTCAACTTTATCTTTAATTTTATCAGGAGACATTTTCATCTTGAAAACTAAAAATAATATGGTTATTAAAATTAGTAAAAGGATAGTTCCAATTTTACCAATATAATCTTGTATAAATTGATTTATTTCATAACCAATTACACCGGAAAGGTTTGGAAATTGATTCCAGAAAAAACCAAAAATCAATGATAAAGTAATAATTAAATAGAAATCCCAAAACAAAGATTTTCTTAATTTAAAAATGCTGATATCTAAAATAAAATAGATTCCAATCATTAAAATAGATTTTACAAAAATAATTGAAGCAACTCCAAAACCTCTATAAATAAAAAAATCAGCAAGATAAGCACCAATTTTTCCTAACCAATTTTCTGCTTTTTCTGTCCGGTCTATTATTGAGCCTATTTGACTTTGGTCGTAATTACCAGTAACATAATAGGAGATAAACGAAATTAATATTGCAACAGCAATTAAAACTAAAATACAACCTATTATAAACTTATGTTGCCTATAGTTTTTAGGAGCATTTGTTTCTTTTTTAGAAGTTGATGTTTGTTTTTTTGCCATATAAAATTACCTTTAATTAAGGTTTATTTCAAAAATTAATTAGGATAAATGGGGAATATAAATGATGCAACCAATAGCAATTGCTGTCATGGCAGCAAAAAATACTGCACCAGCAGCAATGTCTTTAATAAAACCAATTCTTTCATGATAATCAGGATGAATAAAATCAGCTATTTTTTCAACAGCAGTATTTAAACCTTCAATACCTAAAACTAATCCAATGGCTAAAGTTTGAATTAACCATTCTTCATGGGAAATATTAAAATAAAAACCTGCAATTATCATCAAAACTGCTAAACAGCTCTGAACCATTACGCTATGTTCTGTTGTGATAAGCTTTACGGCACCTTTAAAAGCAAATCCCATGCTTTTAATCCTTCCTGTAAAAAGCGTTTCGTCTTTTTCGAATTTCATACAATTATAATGAAGCTAAAGCAGATTCATAATTTGGTTCATCAGCAATTTCTGCTACTTGTTGTGCATGAGTAACTGTTCCATTTTCGTCTAAAACTATTACAACTCTAGAATGTAATCCAGCTAAAGGACCATCTACAATCTCTAAACCGTAATCTTTACCAAAACTTCCTTCTTTAAAATCTGATAAATTAACTACATTTTCTAAACCTTCAGCTCCACAAAAACGTTTTTGTGCAAAAGGTAAATCTCTAGAAATGCATAAGACTTTTGTGTTTTTTAATTTACTGGCTTCTTCGTTAAAAGCTCTAACAGAAGCGGCACATGTTCCAGTATCAATACTTGGAAATATATTTAATACAACTTTAGTACCTCTGAAATCTTCTAAAGAAGCTGTTGATAAATCGTCTTTTACTAATTTGAAATTTGGAGCTTTCATCCCTTTTACTGGTAATTCACCTGATGTTAATATTGGATTTCCTCCTAATGTAATTGATGCCATTTTGATATAAGTTTTAAACAACAAAAGTAAGAAATTAATTTGGAATAGGGAAAGGCATATTTATTTAATAAAATTCACGATATATTTGTTCTATTAAATTATTATATCGTAATATTGCAATATTATAATAATAAAAAATATGGGAGCTTCTAAATCAGACTTTTTTTCAGACGAGCAAAATGAATTGGCTAATTTGTTTAAAGCTATTTCTCATCCTGCGCGAATTGCTATTATTCAATATTTATTGACGGTAGAAACATGCATTTGTGGAGATATTGTTAATGAATTGCCTTTGGCACAACCAACAGTTTCACAACATTTAAAAGAATTAAAAAATGTAGGAATTATTAAAGGAACTATTGAAGGAACAGCAATTTGTTATTGCTTAAACCCTGATAAGATGGAGAAAATGGAAAACTATTTTGGAGGAATTTCCAAAGAATTAAAAAATAAATGTTGTTAAATCTTAAATAATATTAATCTTCAGCATTGACGAGATGCTGAAATAAATTAAACATAAAATGAAATTATCAGAAATTAAAAAAGAATTGAAAAAGCTGACAACTATTGCTTTTCAATTACCGAATGGAGATTTAGTGCCTACTCATTTTCATGTTACAGAAGTAGGTAAGGTGACTAAAAACTTTATCGATTGTGGTGGAACAGTCAGAAACGAAGAAGTTGTAAACTTTCAATTGTGGGAAGCAAATGATTATGACCACAGATTACATCCAGAAAAATTGGTTCATATTATTGAACTATCGGAACAAAAATTACAAATTCCAGATTTAGAAATTGAAGTGGAATACCAAATGAAAGATACTATTGGTAAATTTGATTTGGATTTTGATGGAAGAAACTTTCTATTAATTTCCAAATTAACCGATTGTTTAGCAAAAGACAAATGTGGAATTCCAGTGGAAAAACAAAAACTAAAATTAAACGAACTAAGTGCACAAGGTAATTCTTGCACTCCAGGTTCAGGTTGTTGTTAATATGGAAAATATCAAAAAAGAACACTGGGAAAAAGTCTTTACTACGAAGGCTGAAAATGAAGTAAGTTGGTTTCAAAAAAAGCCAGAAACTTCAATCCAATTAATTCAGGCTTTAAAATTACCAAAAGACGCAAAAATCATAGATATTGGTGGTGGCGATAGTTATTTAATTGACAGTTTAATTGAGCTTGGTTTTACAAATTTATATTTGTTAGATATTTCAGAAAATGCCATTCTAAGAAGTAAAAAGAGGTTAGGAGCTAATGCAGATAAAGTTACTTTTATAGTTTCTGATGTTTTAGATTTCAAACCAACTGAAAAATTTGATGCTTGGCATGATAGAGCATCGTTTCATTTCTTAACGGATGAATCCGATATTTTAAAATATAAAGCCATTGTTTCTGATGCTTTAGCTTTAAAAGGAAATTTTGTTCTAGGTACATTTTCAGAAGAAGGTCCTTTAAAATGCAGTGGATTGGATATTTCTCAATACTCTGTTGAAAAAATACTAGATCTTTTTGATGATACTTTTGAAATGGAAAATTGTTTTACTGAAGATCATGAAACACCATTTGATTCAACACAGAATTTTATTTTTTGTTCCTTTAAAAAATTATAATATGTATTCAAAAATAGAAACAAGAATAAATGAAGTCTCAAATTTCACAATTTCAGAAGAAAGAAAAGATATTTTGAATTCATTAGTTGAATATGTTCAGCAAAAAGTAAATGCTAAGGAAGAAATTCGTTTGAATTTTATTTGTACACATAATTCCAGAAGAAGTCATTTATCACAAATTTGGGCACAAACCATGGCTTTTCAATTTAATATTCAAAATGTTTTTTGTTATTCTGGTGGAACAGAAGCAACAGCTATGTTTCCAAAAGTGGCTGAAACATTGGAAAATCAAGGGTTTCAAATTCAAAAGTTGAGTGAATCTGAAAATCCAGTTTATGCTGCAAAATATGACGAAAACGCTCACCCTATCATCTGTTTTTCAAAAAAATATGATGATGCATTTAATCCAACTTCAAAGTTTACAGCTATCATGACTTGTTCTAATGCTGATCAAGGTTGTCCATTTATTGCTGGAGCTGAAAAAAGAATTCCCATTCAATATGAAGATCCAAAAGCTTTTGATGGAACCGATTTAATGAATGAAAAATATGCTGAAAGAAGTTTAGAAATTGCTTCGGAAATGCATTATGTTTTTTCTCAAATAACTGAATAAGAGTATGAAAAAGAGATTAGGATTTTTAGACAAATATTTAACACTTTGGATTTTTTTAGCGATGTTAATTGGTGTTGGAATTGGTTATTTTATTCCAAATTCAGCAGATTTTATTAACTCCTTTTCTTCTGGAACAACAAATATTCCTTTAGCAATTGGATTAATTTTAATGATGTATCCACCTTTAACAAAAATTGATTTTTCAAAAGTTCCATTGATGTTTGAAAAACCGAAATTACTTGGAATTTCATTTATAATTACTTGGATAGTTGGACCTTTTTTAATGTTTTTATTAGCAACTTTTTTCTTGAAAGATTATCCAGAATATATGACAGGTTTAATTATCATTGGAATTGCTCCATGTATTGCAATGGTAATTGTTTGGAATGAATTGGCTGAAGGAAACCGTGAATTAACAGCAGGTTTAATAGGAATCAATAGTCTTTTACAGGTGTTTTTCTTTAGTTTATATGCTTATTTTTATTTGGAAGTAATGTTGCCTTTATTCGGAATAAAAGGTTTAGAATTAGACATTACGGTAGCTGAAATAGCAAAAACGGTTGGGATTTATTTAGGAATTCCGTTTGCGTTAGCTGTTGCAAGTCGCTATTTTATAAAGAAATATGTTGGTGATAAATGGTTTAATCAGAAATTTATTCCATTTGTTTCACCAATTACATTGATTGCTTTATTGTTTACAATTGTCATAATGTTTAGTTTAAAAGGAGAGATGATAGTAGATTTACCTTTTGATGTGATTAGAATAGCCATTCCTTTAGTAATTTTCTTTACCATTATGTTTTTCTTAATGTTTTTTGTGGCTAAGAAAATTGGAGCAAATTATCGTGATGCTGTAGCTTTATCATTTACAGCTTCTGGAAATAATTTTGAGTTAGCTATTGCTGTTTCTATTGGAGTTTTCGGAATCAATAGTGGACAAGCTTTTGCTGGAGTTGTTGGTCCTTTAGTGGAAGTACCAGCTTTAATAATTTTAGTAAACGTGGCTTTTTGGTTAAAGAAAAAGTTTTATAAATAAAAATGCTCCCAAATTGAGAGCATAAATTTATTTATCAATAGATCCTAAAACACGCTTCATAAAATCATTTAGCGCTGTTTTTTTGTCTTTTCCTTCTTTGACCATTTTGTGGACTTCAAGAGCTCCGTACATGTTTGAGATTAACTCACCAATAACATCCAATTCTTCATCTTTTAAAGATGGAACTTCAGTTAAAGCTTCTAAGACCTCAATGGTTTCTACTAAATAATCTTGATCATTATCCTCAATAAATTGAGTTAAATGTTTGATAACAGGTAGTTTCATAATTAGATTACTTCATTTACTAATTCCGTTAAAACTTCTAACTTGTTTGTTTGAGTTTGGTTAACTAATTTTCCGTTTTTGAAAGTTGCAAAAGTCGGTAAATTATCCACTGTTGCTAATTTTCTCGATTCAGGAAATTTTTCTGCATCAATCATTAAAAACGGAATACTTTCGTTTTGAGAAGCCAACATTTTAAATTTTGGTTTCATAATACGACAATTTCCACACCAAGTCGCTGAATATTGTACTACTACCGTATCGTTTGAAGCTACAACTTCTGCTAAATTATCTTGTTCTATTTCTGTAAACATAATTTTTTTTTAAATTTCAATTAAAAAAACCAAATTCCAATCACTTTGATAAGATCAATGTGACAATTGGAATTTGGAACTTCAAATATGGGTATTTATACTTTTAATTTTGACTTAAATAAGCAGCAGTACTCAATCTATCAGCATTCATCGCTTCTTTTCCTTCTTCCCAGTTTGCTGGACAAACTTCCCCTTTTTCTTGAACGTGTGTGTAAGCATCAACTAAACGTAAATATTCGTTTACATTTCTACCTAATGGCATATCGTTTATACTTTCGTGGAATATTTTTCCTTCTTCATCAATTAAATAAGTTGCTCTAAATGTTACATTTGAACCTTCTAAAATTTCTTCGTTTAATTCTTCGTCGTAAACCCATTCTGCATCAAGAATTTCTAAATTTGCAGATAAATTACGAGTCGTATCAGCTAAAATTGGGTAAGTTACACCTTCAATTCCACCATTGTCTTTTGCTGTGTTTAACCAAGCAAAGTGAACTTCATTTGTATCACAAGAAGCTCCAATTACCATAGTGTTTCTTTTTTCAAATTCACCTAAAGCCGCTTGAAAAGCGTGTAATTCTGTTGGACAAACAAAAGTAAAATCTTTTGGATACCAGAACAAAACTACTTTCTTTTTGTTATTTACTGCTTCTTCTAAAACGTTTATTCTTAAATTATCTCCCATTGAAGAGATTGCGTCAACTGTAATGTTTGGGAATTTTTTTCCTACTAATGCCATTGTGTTTATTTTTTAAATTGATTAAATTTCTAGTACAAAATTACAAAATCAACTAAATTTTAAAAGGTGTTTTTATGTTTTCTTCTTATTGATATATAGATATTAATTATACATACATTTCTTACAAAAAATTAACCTTATTTATATGTATATCTTATTTTATATCATATTAAAATATGAATTTAATAAAAAAACCACCTTTTTTTAAGGTGGTTTTTATTTTAAATATGATGTATGAATTTAAAATCTATCAGCAGTCATAATTTTTGTCCATGCTTTTACGAAATCTTTAGCAAATTTTTCTTTAGCATCATCTTGTGCATAAAGTTCTGCATAAGCTCTCAAAATAGAATTTGAACCAAAAACTAAATCTACACGTGTAGCAGTCCATTTGGTCTGTCCTGTTTTTCTATCATTTATATTATATAGATTTTGCCCCAATGGAATCCATCTATTATTCATATCAGTTAGATTCACAAAGAAATCGTTAGTTAAACTTCCAACTTTATCAGTAAAAACACCGTGTTTTGTGTCACCATAATTTGTGCCTAAAACTCTCATACCGCCTAATAACACAGTCATCTCTGGAGCAGTAAGTCCTAATAATTGTGCTTTGTCAAGCATTAACTCTTCCGGTTTAACAGCATATTCTTTTTTCATAAAATTTCTAAAAGCATCATTTGTAGGCTCTAATTCGGCAAATGCTTCAGCATCTGTCATTTCAGATGTAGCATCACCACGCCCTTGTAAAAAAGGAGCTTTGATATTTACACCTGCATTATGAGCTGCTTTTTCTACAGCTGCCGTTCCTCCTAAGACGATTAAATCAGCCAAACTAACTTTTGTAGCCAATCCAGATTGAATTTCGGTAAGTTTATCTATTACTTTTTGTAAGCGTTCTGGTTCATTTCCAATCCAATCTTTTTGTGGAGCTAATCTTATTCTGGCACCATTTGCACCACCTCTAAAATCTGAACCTCTAAAAGTTCTTGCGCTATCCCAAGCTGTATTTATTAATTCAGCACTGGTTAAACCACTATTTAATAATTTTACTTTTAATTCTTCAATTTCAATATCTGATAAAGAATAGCCTACTGTTGGAATTGGATCTTGCCAGATTAATTCTTCTTTTGGGCTATCAGCACCTAAATAACGATCTTTTGGTCCTAAATCACGATGCGTTAACTTGAACCAAGCTCTAGCAAATACATCTTCAAAATAGGCAGGATCTTTATAAAAACGTTCTGATATTTCTTTATAAATAGGATCCATTTTCATGGCCATATCAGCATCAGTCATGATTGGATTATTTCTTTTGGTAGAATCAAATGCATCTAAAGGTTTGTCTTCTTCCTTAATGTTTATTGGTTCCCATTGCCAAGCTCCAGCCGGACTTTTCTTTAATTCCCATTCATAAGTAAATAAAAGATAGAAGTACCCATTATCCCATTGTGTTGGATTTGTTGTCCATGCACCTTCTAAGCCACTTGTTACTGCATCTGCTCCAACACCAGTTTTAGTTGGATTCTTCCATCCAAACCCTTGTTCTTCTATTTCTCCCGCTTCTGGTTCTCTTCCTAATTTTGAAGCATCACCATTTCCATGGGCTTTACCAACAGTGTGTCCACCAGCAGTTAATGCAACAGTTTCTTCATCATTCATGGCCATTCGTTTGAATGTTGTTCTAACATCAATAGCTGTTTTTAACGGATTTGGTTTTCCATCAACACCTTCTGGATTGACATAGATTAGACCCATTTGTACTGCAGCTAAAGGATTGTCTAAAGATTCTCTATTTGCATCACTTTCATATCTGTTTTTAGTCTCAGCTAACCATTCTTTTTCAGCACCCCAATAAATATCTAATTCTGGATGCCAAATATCTTCTCGTCCACCTGCAAAACCAAATGTTTTAAAACCCATAGATTCATAGGCCATATTTCCGGCAAGAATCATTAAATCAGCCCAAGAAATTTTATTACCGTATTTTTTCTTAATAGGCCATAACAATCTTCTACCTTTATCTAAGTTTCCATTATCTGGCCAACTATTTAAAGGAGCAAATCTTTGATTTCCTGTATTACTTCCTCCACGACCATCTGAGACTCTATATGTTCCAGCAGAGTGCCACGCCAATCGAATCATTAATCCACCATAATGACCCCAATCTGCTGGCCACCAATCTTGACTATCGGTCATTAAATTTTTTAAATCAGTTTTTAAAGCTTCTAAATCTAACTTTTTAAACTCTTCTGCATAATTAAAATTCTCACCAAGTGGGTTTGTCTTTGAATCATGTTGATGTAGAATGTCTAAATTTAATGCTTCAGGCCACCAACTTTCATTTGTGGTTTTTGGTTTTACGTTATCCTCTTTTTGATGAAAAGGGCATTTACTAATGTCGTTTGAATGTTCCATATTTTTTGGTTTGGTTGTTTATTTACTTACTATGTAATGAATTGAATCTTATGTAAATTTACAATATAAAAAAAACCATCACTAAAAAAGTAATGGTTTTTTTTTATAAAACAATAGATTTTGATTATAATTAAGCTAATCTTTGATAGTTGAAACCAATTGTCTGATTTTAATATTAAAGGCTGCAAAAATTAATGTCATAACAGGACTTAAATAATTAAAAATAGCATAAGGTAAGTAATCAAAAGTATCTACACCTAATGTTCCTGATTGATAAGCACCACAAGTATTCCAAGGAATTAATACAGAAGTGACTGTTCCAGAATCTTCTAAAGTTCGACTTAGGTTTTCAGGTGCTAAACCTTTATCATGATAACCTTTTTTAAACATTTTCCCAGGAACTACAATAGCTAAATATTGGTCTGAGGCTGTTATGTTTAAGGCTAAACAACTTCCAACTGTAGAGGCAAATAGACCAAATGTAGATTTTGCCATACTTAATAAAGTTTGACTAATACGTGACAAAGCACCAATTGCATCCATAATTCCTCCAAAAACCATGGCACATAGAATTAACCAAATTGTGCCTAACATTTTTTGCATTCCACCAGATTTGAATAGATCAGCTAAATTTTCATTATCTGTTGGAATAACTGATTCAACTGTTATTGCATTTAAAATTCCTTTGTAAGCATTTGCAAAATTCATAGTTTTTTCTCCCGAAAGCATTAAAACAATTTCAGGTTGAAAAATTAATGCAAAAACTGCAGCTAATAATGTTCCAATAAATAAAGCAATTAAAGGTTCCGTTTTTTTGACAATTAATCCAATTACAATAACCGGAACTAAAAATAACCAAGGTGTAATATGAAATGCTTTTTGAATATCGGCTAATAAAGCAGATGAATCCGCAACTCCAGTAGTTTCTACTGTTAAACCTAATATAATGAAAATGATAAAAGTAATAATATAGGTTGGTACAGTTGTAAATGACATATATTTAATATGTGTAAATAAATCTGTTCCAGCCATTGCGGGTGCAAGGTTTGTTGTGTCTGACATTGGAGAAAGTTTATCCCCAAAATAAGCTCCAGAAATTACAGCACCAGCAACCATTCCTAAAGGAAAGCCTAATGTTCCACCAATACCAATTAATGCAATACCAACAGTTGCAGACGTTGTCCATGAACTTCCGGTTGCAATTGAGATTACAGAACATATTATTAATGTAGCTGGTAAAAATATACCTGGACTTAATACTTGCAATCCATAATAAATCATTGATGGTATAATTCCGCTTACTAACCAAGTTCCTGCCAAAGCACCAACCATTAAAAGAATTAGAATTGCACCAGCTGTAGATTTTATGTTTTCGGCAACTTCATCTATCATTTTTTGAAAAGATACTTTATTAAAGAAACCAACAATTGCAGCAACAGCAGCACCCATTAATAAAATAAATTGATTGCTTCCACTTAAGGCATCATCTCCAAAAACGTAAACATTATAGCCTAACATTCCTACTAAAGCAACAACAGGAATTAAAGCTTCCCAAATGTTTAGTTCCTTATTTTTATTAATATGTGTATCCATGAATTATTTTTTGAAGACGCAATATATAAAAAAAAATCCGCTTAAGAATTTCTTAAACGGACTTTATTAGAGTGATAAGATATTATAGAATATTTAATTCCTTCATGCAAGCTTTCATCATTTCATAAGTTCTTTCTATGTTGTTATCTAATCCAATTGAAAAACGAATTAAACCATCTGTTAATCCCATTTCAGCTTGTTCTTCTAGTGGAATTTCTGATGAAGTAGATGATCCTGGAGCACTAAATAATGTTTTGTAAAACCCTAAACTTACTGCTAAATAACCTAAGTTTTTCTCTTGCATTAATTCCATTAAGGCATTAGCTTTATCTAAACTTCCAACATCAATAGTCATCATTCCTCCAAAACCATATTCCGGGTTAATCATGTTCTTATAAACTTCGTGACTTGGGTGAGATTTTAATCCAGGATAAACTGTTTTAATTCCGTCTTGTTCGAACTTTTCAGCTAAATAAGTTGCGTTTAAACTATGTTGTTTAATTCTTAAATGTAACGTTCTTAAGTTTTTCATTACACTTGCAGAACGCATACTATCCATAGTTGGTCCTAAAAGCATACTAGCACCCGAATTTACATCTTTCAATTGATTAATGAATTCTTGTGAAGCACAAACTACACCACCAACAGTATCACTGCTTCCGTTAATGTATTTTGTAAGTGAATGAATAACAATATCTGCTCCTAATTTAATTGGAGAAACTGATAAAGGTGAAAATGTATTGTCAACCACTAAAGTTAAGTTGTGTTTTTTTGCGATTTTAGATAATTCAGCCAAGTTAGCAACTTCCAAAAGAGGATTACTAACTGTTTCACAATATAAAACTTTAGTATTTGGAGTTATAGCCGCTTCAACAAGATCTAGCTTAGTAATATCAACAAAAGAAGTTTTTACACCCATTCTTGGAGCAAAATTCTTTAAGAAAGCATAAGTTCCTCCGTAAATTGTTCTACTAGAAACAATATGATCTCCGTTACCACATAATTGTAAAAGAGTAGGAGTAATTGCTCCCATTCCAGATGCAGCTACGTTTGCAGTTTCTGTCCCTTCCATAGCTGCTAGAGCTCTGTCAAGATATAAATTACTTGGAGATGAATGACGAGAATATAAATAACATCCTTCAGCATTACCTTCAAAGGTATCAAACATTGTTTTTGCAGAAAGAAAAGTATAAGTTGAAGAATCAGAGATAGATGGGTTTACACCACCAAATTCCCCAAAATATTGTAAATCTTGAATATTGTCAGCTGGATTGAATTTGCTCATGTTTATATGTTTAAAAGTTATTCAAAATTGATGATTTGTAATTAAATAATCAACACATGGATATATATTTAGACTTTTATACATCATAATTATAAATTTTTAGAAAATTATTCTAAATAAAGTTTGTTAAACATCTTTTTTTAGTATTTTTGAAACTTCAAACTATTTATTATGGATGCAATTGACAAAAAACTAGTAGGTTACCTTCAACAAGATGCTAAAAAAACCACAAAGGAATTATCTTTGAAACTGAATCTTTCCGTAACAGCTGTTTATGAAAGAATTAAAAAATTAGAACGTGAAGGAATAATTTCTAAATATGTTGCCTTACTTGATAAAAAGAAAATCGATAAAGGTTTTATGGTTATATGTCATATTAAGTTAGTACAACATAATGTGGATAGTGTAACTACTTTTGAGAAGGAAATCGTTAAATTAGAAGAGGTTTTAGAGTGCTATCACGTAAGTGGTGATTATGATTACATCATTAAAATATATGTCAAAGACATGGAAGCTTATAGAGAATTTATGCTGACAAAATTAACAACTCTTCAACATATTGGAAGTACACATAGTGTTTTTATGATTGGAGAAGTTAAAAACACTACCATTTTTAGTATCTAGATTTTAAAACTATAATTATTTTATAATTTTTATAATATTCCCTACAAAAATCTTAATTTTGCACTACAAAATAAAATAACACACAAAAAATACAAATATGAGTCAGTTTGATGTAGTAATAATAGGTTCTGGTCCTGGTGGTTATGTTTCAGCAATTCGTTGTGCGCAACTAGGATTAAAAACAGCAATCATTGAAAAATATTCAACTTTAGGTGGAACATGTTTAAATGTTGGATGTATTCCTTCAAAAGCTATGTTAGCCTCTTCTCATCATTATGATGAAATGAAGCACTTTGCAGACCACGGAATTGAAGTTTCTGGAGAAGTAAAAGTGAATCTTCAAAAAATGATTGATAGAAAACAAGCTGTTGTAGATCAAACTTCTGGTGGTGTAAAATATTTAATGGACAAAAATAAAATCACTGTTTTTGAAGGATTAGGTTCTTTCGAAGATGCAACTCACGTTAAAGTGACTAAAAACGATGGTTCATCTGAAATAGTAGAAGCTAAAAATATCATTATTGCAACAGGTTCAAAACCTTCAAACTTACCTTTTATTACTTTAGATAAAGAAAGAATAATCACTTCAACAGAAGCTTTAAAATTACCAGAAGTTCCTAAACACCTAGTAATTATTGGTGGTGGAGTTATCGGAATTGAATTAGGTCAAGTGTATTTAAGATTAGGAGCACAAGTTTCTGTAGTAGAATATATG
This sequence comes from uncultured Flavobacterium sp., assembly GCF_963975005.1. GTDB lineage: Bacteria > Bacteroidota > Bacteroidia > Flavobacteriales > Flavobacteriaceae > Flavobacterium. Next base: position 30,175 of record NZ_CAXBFR010000007.1, on the reverse strand, counting down.
GACAGAATTATTCCAGGAATGGATAGTTCCTTATCAAAAGAATTAACAAAAGTTCTTAAGAAACAAGGAATGAAATTCTATGTTTCACATAAAGTACAAGCAGTTGATAGAAAAGGAAATGAAGTAATTGTAAAAGCAGAAAATGCTAAAGGTGAAGTTATTACTTTAGAAGGTGATTACGCTTTAGTTTCTGTAGGAAGAAAACCTTACACTGCTGGATTAAATGCGGATAAAGCAGGAGTTAAACTTACTGATAGAGGAATGGTTGATGTAAACGATCATTTACAAACAAATGTTTCTAATATTTATGCTATTGGTGATGTAGTTCGCGGAGCAATGTTAGCGCACAAAGCTGAAGAAGAAGGAGCAATGGTTGCTGAAATCTTAGCTGGACAAAAACCGCATATTGATTATAACTTAATTCCAGGTGTAGTTTATACATGGCCAGAAGTAGCTGCTGTTGGAAAAACAGAGGAACAATTAAAAGAAGCAGGTGTAGCTTATAAAGCGGGAAGTTTTCCTTTCAAAGCTTTAGGTAGAGCAAGAGCTGGTGGAGATTTAGATGGATTTGTAAAAATTCTTGCTGATGCTAAAACAGATGAAGTATTAGGAGTTCATATGATTGGAGCTCGTTGTGCTGATTTAATAGCAGAAGCAGTTGTTGCTATGGAATTTAGAGCAAGTGCAGAAGATATTTCACGTATGAGTCACGCCCATCCAACATTTGCCGAAGCCATTAAAGAAGCTGCATTGGCTGCCACAGATAATAGAGCTTTACACGTTTAAAATTGCAATAAACAATTAACTTCTACGTTATTTTAAATTAACTTAAAGTTAACTGGTACAATTATTGTCCTTAATAATATAAATTATTGCAGTTTTCATAGTATTTATTTAATTGGTTTAAAAAAATATAGAAATTTCCTGCAATATAGAAAGTCCCGTGAAAACGGGACTTTTGTTTTTTATTTAAGTTGTTTTTTAATAAGTTTCTTGTAACCAAATATTCCAATAAACCCAATAAAGATAAAAGGCCAAAGCGATACAAGGAAAGCCAAAATATTTTCAAGAATAAACCATCCACTTTTTAAGCTTTCCCATATTTGTAAACCAATATTTGGTCTATACGAATCAAGACTTTTTTCATTGGCAACCATTTCTTGTTTTAGAGCTTCATCCTGATATATTTGAAGCGTTAATGTACTAAAGTTGATTTGATCTTCTAAAGATAAGTTTTGCAATTTAGTAGCGTCATTTTGTTCTTTTTTCTGATCTAAAGTGTCTTCTGCCTCAACAATTTGATTTAACTTTTTTCCTTTGTTATCAATTGAATTGGCTAATCTTTTTTCAGAGGAATCACTTCTTTTTTGAGCCATTTTGTTAGATAACATTTGAAATGTAACGTCATCCGCTTTAATAACTCTATAATTTAAGAAATGAATTTGTTTGGCAATTGTTTTTATAACTGTATCCAATTGCGTGTTTGGAACTCTAATAGTAATATCATTTTCTACATAATATTTTGTGGTAACTAAACTGCTATCTTGACTGATTTTGGTGTTTTCTTCATTCAAAATATGGCTTTGCAAGTTGGTATAAGTTACAAATCCTCCAAATTTAACGGTTGCATCTTCAATTTGATTAGTGGATTTTGTTACATTTTTGACTTTAAACTTAATGTCAGCAGTTCTAACAAATTTTCGATTGCTTTTTGGGTCAACTTTTGCAGCTGAGGACGAAACGACTTCACTTTTTTCAACAGCATCATAATTTGATTCCATTGCTGCTGCTTCAGTTCTTTCTTGTGATTGTTTACAAGAAATAGCAAAACCAACTACTAGTAATGCTAATACAACGTTTACTTTTTTGTTCATAAATTCATCTTTTAAGGTTTATTGATAATTATTTAATTTTTTTAAGGAATAAGTAGTTTTATTATCAATAGAAAATGAATTTTAGTAAATTAATGATGATTTGTATAATTAAAAATCATGCCAATAATTTTCAAGAGTTATGAATAGACAAAATAATTTTATCGTATTTTTGAAATTCAAAACAACAATCCTTGAGAACTTCTATATTTAAACAAATAGACAATCCTAATGCTTTTAAAAAACAACTTTTAAATTGGTCACAACAGTTTAGAGAAATAACTTTTTTAGATTCGAATGTTGATTATAATCAAAAATCAAAATATTCAAGTTATGATTTAGTTTTAGCAGTTGATGCTTTCATGGCTATAAAAACGGATTATACGAATGCTTTTGAAGATTTGTATGAATATCAATCCCGTATGAAAGATTGGTTATTTGGTTATATGTCTTATGATTTAAAGAACGACATTGAAAATTTAAAATCTAAAAATTTTGATGGGTTACATTTTCCTGATTTATACTTTTTTCAACCTAAAAAATTATTTTTTTTAAAAGGAAATCAATTAGAAATTCAATACCTTAATATGTGTGATGATGAGGTAGAAGATGACTTTAATGAAATTAATTTACAAGAACTTTTCGAATTCGAGAATTTGCAAGAAATAAATATTCAACAAAGAGTTTCCAAAGAAAAATATATTGAAAAAGTTTCTAAAATGTTAGACTACATTCATCGTGGTGATATTTATGAAGCAAATTTTTGCATGGAATTCTTTGCTAAAGATGCACAAATTAATCCATCACAAGTTTATAATGATTTAAACGAAATTTCAGAACCACCTTTTGCCGTTTATTTTAAGAATAAAGATAATTTTTTAATTTCAGCTTCACCAGAACGATATTTGAAAAAGGTAGATACAAAAATCATATCACAACCTATAAAAGGAACTGCAAAACGTAGTTTTAATATGGAATTAGATGAAGAACTTAAAGTTAACTTATCTAAAGATGCTAAAGAACGTTCAGAAAATATAATGATTGTCGATTTAGTTCGTAATGATTTATCGCACACAGCTACAAAAGGTAGTGTTGAGGTTGAAGAATTATGTCAAGTTTATACTTTTAAGCAAGTACATCAAATGATATCAACGGTTGTTTCTGAAGTAGAAAACACAACTTCTCCTATTCAAATTATAAAATCAACTTTTCCAATGGGAAGTATGACGGGTGCTCCAAAAATTTCAGCCATGCAAATCATTGAAGAATTAGAAGAAACAAAACGCGGATTATATAGTGGAGCAGTAGGATATTTTACACCAAATGGAGATTTTGATTTCAATGTTGTAATTAGAAGTATTTTATATAATTCTAGCAATCTATATTTATCTTTTTCTGTCGGAAGTGCTATAACTTCTCTATCAATTCCTGAGAAAGAATATGAAGAATGTCTTCTAAAGGCTCAAGCTATGTTAGCTACCTTACAAAAAGCATAGTTTTATATTTTTACTAAGAAAAATAAAATCTAATTAGGCTAATTTGGCTTCATAATTTAAAAACAAATAAATATGAAAACGTTAAAATTAGTCCTTTTAGTCTTTACAATGTCATTGTTAACTAACAAAGTAATGGCTCAAACTGAACCTACAGTAATTGCTGTTGTAACAAAAGCAAAATGGTGTCCAACTTGTGTTAAAAATGAAGACAGAGTAGCTTCAGAAGTACTTTCAAAAATCGATGACACAAAAGTAGCTATCTTGGTTAATGATTTATCTGACAAAGAAACAAAGGTTACTGCTTCAGAAACACTTAAAAAAGCTGGTTTAGAAAATTTAAAGTTGAAAGCAACGGGTGTAATTACATTTGTAAATGCTAAAACTAAGAAAGAGATTTCATCAATTTCTGTTTCAAAATCTTCCGAAGAGATTGCTGCTGCTTTTGCAAAAGCTTCTATGATGTAAAGTGTAAAGTTTGCCAAACTTTTTTCTGTTTTTTTCTTATAGAAGTGTTATTTTAGCATTTCAAATTACAGAAAGTGCAGAAACAATTCCAAGACCAACTTCAAAAACAATTTCCTTATCTAAAAGATAAAAAGCTTCTTTTAGCTATTAGTGGTGGAATTGACAGTATGGTTTTATTGTATTTATTTCATGAGTTAAAATTTGATATTACTGTTGCTCATTGTAATTTTAGCTTACGCGATGTTGAAAGTGATGCTGATGAAGAATTTGTGAAGTCAATTTGTGAATCATTAAAAATCGCATATTATATTCAGAAATTTGATACTAATGGATTTGCTTATGATTATAAACTTTCCATTCAATTAGCAGCTCGAAAATTACGTTATGATTGGTTTTCTGAACTTTTATCGGATAAAAAATTAGATTTTGTTTTAACAGCTCATCATTTGGATGACGAAATTGAAACGTTTTTAATCAACTTAACTCGCGGAACAGGTTTAGAAGGTTTGACTGGAATTCCAGCTAAGAATGAGAAAACAATTCGTCCTTTATTAAAATTTTCAAGAGAACAAATTGATACTTTTGCCAAAGAAAATAATATAAAATGGAGAGAAGATTCAAGTAATGCATCCAATAAATATTTGCGAAATAAATTGCGACATGATGTAGTTCCGATTTTGAAAGAACTGAATCCAAGTTTTATGAATTCCTTTCAAAATACTTTGCATAATTTAAAACAAAGTCAGTCTTTAGTTGATGATGCTTCTCTAATTGTTTATAGAAAAGTGGTTCAGGAAGAAGAACATCAAAAGAAAATTAATATTTCTGAATTAATTCAACTAGGAAATTATGAAGCTTATCTTTTTCAATGGTTAAAACCTTTAGGATTTTCGGCTTGGGAAGATATTTATGATTTGGTTGAAGCTCAATCAGGTAAACAAGTTTTTTCAGAAAATTTCGTACTATTAAAAGATAGAGAATACTTAATTGTTTCCGAAAGAAATTTTGAAAATAAGCATGACATATATAAAATTGAAAAAGATAGTTTAGAAGTTAATTTTTCCTTAAAAATCGCAATAAGTAAGGTAGATAACATTTCTAATTTAACAAATACAACTATATTTGTCGACGAAGAAAAGATATCATTTCCTTTAGTCATTCGAAAATGGCAAGAAGGAGATTTTTTTTATCCTTCGGGAATGAATGGAAAAAAGAAAGTCAGTAAGTATTTTAAAGACGAAAAATTCTCGTTGATAGACAAACAAAATCAATGGTTACTTTGTTCTAATGACGAAATTATTTGGATAATTAATCACAGAACTGATCAACGATTTATTGCAAATAACAAAACAAAAAACATAATAAAACTAGAAACAAAATAATGAAGAAAATTCTTTTAAGTTTAGTATTTTTAATTTCCTTTATTGGAAATTCACAAATATTAGATCCAGTCAAATGGAAATCAAAAGTCGTTCAAAAATCAGACACAGAATTTGAATTGGTAATGGAAGCAGCTATCGATACCGATTGGCATATGTATTCTCAATTCACACCAGATGGGGGAGCACAACCTTTAGTTTTTACTTTTAAAGGAAGTGGTAAAGATTTTAAATTAGTTGGAAAAACAAAAGAAAGTCAATACAAAAAAACATTCAATGATATTTTTGAAGTTGATGAATATTATTTTTCTAAAAAAGCAACATTTACTCAATTAATAAAAGTTACTAATCCCAATCTAAAAGAGATTAAAGTACTTTTAGAAGGACAATCATGTATTGAAGGAAAATGTATTCAGGAAGAAGATAATTTGACTTTCAAATTGCCAGCTATTAAAGTTGTTGAAAAAGTAGAAGAAGTTGTAAAAGAGGAACCAATAGAAGCAGCTGTTCCAGTAGAAGTTGCTTCTAATGATATTGCTTCAACGGATTTAACTACTGCAAACGTTTCTAAAACAAAAGAAACAGCTGAAACAAATGATGCAGCAACTGCAAATGAACCAGAAAATGAAGAGAAAAAAGGACTTTGGACAATTTTCTTTTTAGCTTTTGTAGGTGGTTTTGCCGCTTTGTTAACACCTTGTGTTTTTCCAATGATTCCAATGACTGTAAGCTTTTTTACCAAACAAAGTAAAACCAAAGCTGCAGGTATTAGAAATGCTATTATTTATGGTCTTTCTATTGTTATAATCTATTTATTGTTAGGAGTTTTAGTGAGTTTAGTATTTGGAGCTGATGCCTTAAATGCTTTATCAACCAATGTATGGTTTAATATTATATTCTTTGTGCTTTTATTAGTTTTTGCAGCTTCTTTCTTAGGAGCCTTTGAAATTATGTTACCTAATAAATGGGCAAATAAAGTAGATTCACAAGCAGATAGAGGAGGACTTTTGGGTATCTTTTTTATGGCATTAGCCTTAGCTATTGTTTCATTTTCTTGTACTGGACCAATAGTTGGAACATTATTAGTTCAAGCTGCTGCTGGAGGAAGTCAAATAGGACCAATCGTTGGAATGTTAGGTTTTTCTTTAGCTATAGCTTTGCCTTTTGCTTTGTTTGCAGCTTTTCCCGGATGGATGAATTCCTTACCAAAATCGGGTGGTTGGTTAAATACAGTTAAAGTTTCTTTAGGATTTTTAGAATTAGCATTAGCTTTCAAATTTTTATCTAATGCCGATTTAGTTTTACAAGCTCATTGGTTAGAAAGAGAAGTCTTTTTAGCAATTTGGATTGTAATTTTTGCAGCTTGGGCTTTATACTTATTTGGAAAATTAACATTACCTCATGATAGTCCGCTATCACATATTTCTGTAGGAAGATTGTTTTTAGCTTTATTAGTGTCGTTTTTCACAGTTTATTTAATTCCTGGACTTTGGGGAGCACCTTTAAAATTAATTTCAGGATTTCCACCACCAATGACTTATAGTGAAAGTCCAAATGGAGTAGGTTATAAGTTTGAAGGAAATGTAGGTGAAATTTCAGCTTTACCAGAACACGCACACAAAGGACCACACGGAATTGTTGCTTTTCATGATTACGAACAAGGATTAGCTTACGCAAAAGAAGTTGGAAAGCCAATTTTATTAGACTTTACAGGTTATGCTTGTGTAAATTGTAGAAAAATGGAAGATTTCGTTTGGTCAACACCAGAAATTTTGCCCATGTTGAAAGAAGAGTTTGTCTTGATTTCATTATATGTTGATTCAAAAGCAGAATTACCAAAAGCAGATCAATACGTTTCTCCTGAAACAGGAAAAGAAATTGTTACTGTAGGAAATAAATGGAGTGACTATCAAATTACAAGATATCAAAATAACGCTCAACCTTATTATATTATCTTAGATGATGATGGAAAAGATTTAAGTAAGCCTGTTGGATATTCACCAGATATAGAAGAATATAAGGCTTGGTTAGAGAAAGGTTTAACAGCTTTTAAAAAGTAATAAATATTTATAATTAAAAATCCCAATCATTAGTTTGATTGGGATTTTTTTTATTCTGTTTCTTCTAAAGAAAATATTTCTTCAACTGATTTTTCAAAATATCTTGCTAATTTTAAAGCTAATAGGGTAGAAGGAACATATTTTCCTTTTTCCATTGCGTTTATGGTTTGTCGGCTGACTTCAATTTGTTTGGCCAATTCTTCTTGCGAAATGTTTTTGATGGCTCGTAATACTTTTAAATTATTAGTCATCTTAATTGGTTTTATTTAGTTTGTAGATCATGTAATGAAAACGTATTATGAAGAATAAAAGCAAAGTAAACATGTTATAAAATAATACATTTAAGTATGGCATTCCGTAAATAAATAAGGCAAAAAACAGTATTAAACCATAATTAAGGTATGTTGCCCAAACTAAGCTTTCATATCTAATTTTCGATATCATTTCATCTTCTTCTTTAAGTTTAGAAAAACCAATAAAAATGCCACCAAGAATCATCCCAAAAGTTAATAATTCATCTGAAATACTATTGGTTATTACATCAAAAAAACCAGGAGTTTCACCTAATGTTTCTTGATAAATGGCAAAAACGCTAACAGTTATATAATCATCAGTAGAAACATTAAAAATGGAACTAGAGATTATTAATAATAAACTTGGAACTAATAAAACCCAACCTAGAGTTTTAAAGCTGTTCGGAAAAAGAAAACGTGTTTTCATAAGAAATGATTTTAAATTCATTTCAAATGTAAAGTATATTTTACATATAGACAAATAAATTTTACTTTTTGTAAAATTTACTATACTTTTTATTCCACTCTCTTTTCAATGTAATCTGAATTTAGAAGATATAATGCACCCATGTATTGTAAGTCAAAAGAAACTAAATCACCCATTTTGTATTTGTTTTTTGCATTGCTAATATCAATAACTGTCATATCCGAACTGGAATCAATAATAGTAATCGAATCATCTGTTGGTGATAAATATTGAGGTTGCATATCTAATAAACCAAAATCTAAAATGGCTCGTAATGACGTTTCACTTAAATCGGTATTTTCATCTATTTCATAAGTGTGACCCGCTACATTTTCTCCTAATTCACCTGTTGGATTATTAGGTTTTTCTGTAATCTCAATGATTTCTGCATATAATTTAAAGACATCATTATGCATTCCTTCAATAGTTTCACCAGTGAACAAATCTTTTGCAAAAAACAGAGCTTCACCCACACGAAAATGATTTACAGCCATAGGTCTAGCATTTTTAAGCATTAAAGGAATAGCCACAGAAGTTCCACCAGAAACCCATGGAATTTTTACATTAAATTTAGCTTCAATTAATTGCTTATATAAACTCAATTGAATTAATTTATCTTGAGTTGGCATTACACCGCTTAAACAGTTTAAATTGGTGCCAATTCCTCTAATTTCAATGTTAGGTAAACTAAAAATTTGCTCGTAAAAAGACATTAACTCTTCTCCCAAAACACCTTCACGTAAATCACCCATTTCGATCATAATGATAATTTTATGGGTTTTATTTTGTCGTTTGGCTTCTTCCGATAAAAGTTTAATAGTATAAATTTCAGTATTGAAACTTACATCAGCATATTTTACGATTTTTTCAATATTCAGTTTTGAAGGTGGTTTGATGTAAACCGTTTGAATATTCGGATTTAGTTTTTTGATTTTCCTCAAATTACTAATTCTAGAATCGTGCATTTCCATTACACCTAAATCAATTACTTCATTGAGGTAAATAGTATTTCCACAAAGTAATTTGGTTACAACACCCCATTCTATATTTCTCTCTTTAAAAATCGTATCAAGAAAAGTGAAATTTTCTTTTAATTTTTGCTTGTATAATTTTAAAAATGCCATTAGTCAATTATTTTTCTTGGTATTGATTTTGATATCCGTGATAAAAACTCGTAATTCAATAAATTATTTAATTCTCCAAACGATGAAACTGTAATTGATAAATCACCTTGATTTCCAATTAGAATGACTTCATCTCCTTTTTTGATATGTTCAATTTCAGACACATCTATAGATAACATGTTCATATTTATAGTTCCAATTACTGAGCATCGATGACCAGCAATTAAAACACGACCTTGATTACTCAAAGAGCGACTATAACCATGCGAATATCCTAAAGGAATAGTCGCAATTTTCATATTCTTTTTTGCCATATAACTAGTTCCATAGCCGATAAACTCACCCGATTTTACTCGTTTTACATTCATGATTTCGCTTTTCCATGAAATTACGCGTTGCAATGGATCTTCTTTTTTCTTTTTAGAATTTAAGTAAGTTACCAAAACTTCAGGACTTGGCCACAAACCATATTGTAAAATACCTATTCTAACTAAATCCATTTGCGTTTCTGGAAACATCATGGAAGCTGCTGAACAAGCTGTATGTTTTATTTTTGGTTCTATTCCATGTACTTTGAAAGTCGCTACAGCTTCATTAAATCGTTTAATTTGACTTTCCACTCTATAATAATTAGAAATACTTTCAGCTCCAGCATAATGCGTGCAAACTCCAACAAAATCAAGATGTTTTGATTCTTTTATTAAATATTTTGAAAGCCTAGATAATTCATTTTTAGAAAAACCAGTTCGGTTCATTCCTGTTTCAATTTCAACATGAATTTTAGCTTTTAATTTTAGCTTTTTAGCTGTTTTTGTAGCTGTTGCTAATCGATACCGTTCAAAAACAAAAAACTCAATTTCATGTTCAATTACCCAAGGCAAATCATCATCTGCCACAAACCCCATAATCATAATAGTTACAGCATTTCCTAATGTTTCAAATACAATTTTAGCTTCTTCTACATCAAAAACAGAAAAATGATTGACTCCGCTTTGATGAGCCATTGTGACAAATTCTTTGATTCCATGGCCATAAGCATTTCCTTTAACGACTGAAGAAAAGATTACTTTTTTACCTAACATTTTTTTTAAAAATGCGAGATTATTTTGATAAGCTTTCTGATTTATTTCTATGATAGAATTTCTATGCATGTAAAATTTCTTTTGTAATTTGATGGAATAATTGTATTCCGGTTTGTATTATTTCATCTGGAAAATCATAATCCGGATTGTGTAATGAAGGAGTATTTTCACCAGAACCTAATCCTAACATAGCACCTTTAAAATGTTGGGTAAAAATGCCAAAATCTTCCCCAAAAGTAAATGGTTGTTCTTTTTCTAAAATTTCTAAATTTAGATTTGAAGCAGCATTTCTGATATAATTAACAGCGTCAACATTATTTTCATTGGCTTGAAAACTCTGCGTCCAATTTATTTCTGTCTTTAGATTGAATTTTGACGTAATTTCTTTTACATTTTGTGCCAAATTCGACTCAATACTTTTCATTTTTACATTGCTATTGCTTCTAACCGTAAAATGAATTTCCCCATAACCAGCCGAAACACCATAAGCTTTTTCACCCATGTTGATGTGAATAGGAGTGATAAGACAATACTTTTGAGAAGCTACATCATTATTTATTTTTGAATTGAAAACCTGAATAATTTCTGCTATAGCCAAAGCTGGATTGATTCCGTTTTCGGGTTCACCTGCGTGAGAAGTTTTTCCAGTTAATTGAATAATCATACTGTTAACGGCAGAAGTAAATGTGTTTTCTTTGGCGATTATTTGGTGTTTTTTATAACCAGGAAGATTGTGTAATGCAAATGCAAAATCAGGTTTTATAGCTTCAAATTTTGAATCGTTTAAAACTCTTTTGGCTCCATTTCCATCTTCTTCAGCAGGTTGAAATAAAAGCATTACTGTTCCTTTCTTTAAAGGATTTTTATGCAATCTTTTAGCCAATCCACACAAAATAGCTATATGACCGTCATGACCACATTTGTGCGAGACACCTTCATAAATCGATTTATAATCAAACGAATTGGTTTCTTGAATAGGTAAAGCATCTAATTCACATCGAAATAGAATTGATTTTCCTTCATCCCGAGCTTTATAAATGGCTAAAACACCATTACCACCAAGATTAGTAATTATTTCATCTGGTGGATATTTTGAAAGAAAATGCAGTATACGATTAGCGGTTTCTTTTTCATTTCCAGATTCTTCAGGATGTTGATGTAATTCTTGTCTTAATTGAATAAGTTCTTCCAAAATGTATTATTTCGTTAAACGCATTTCCAAATATTTATTGGTAAATCCTAATTTTTCATATAAACCTTTAGCAGGATTATCTGGCTCAACATGTAAGGCAATATTTCCTTCTGCTGTATCAATAGCTTTTTGCATTAGTTTTTTACCAAAACCTTTTCCGCGTTGGCTATTATCAACAGCTATATAAACTAAGATATTTTCTGGTATAAAATCTTTCATTCCAGTATTATTTAGAATAACAACACCGACAATTTTGTCATTGTCTATACCTACGATAATATTTCCTCCTTTAGAAGGATTCATGGCATAATCGATGCATTTTAAAATATCTTCTATTTTGTCACCATATTGTTCTAAGTGAGTGTATAAGAATTCAGCGATGATTTGATGTGTATAAGTTAAATTTTCTCCAGTTTCTGGATTAATGATTTTAAAGTCCATTGTTGTTTTTTTTATAATGATAATTTGATAGTAAAATAAACGTTATTAAAGATACGCTAATTCCGAATATATTTGCGTCTAAATGTTCTGGTAATGAATAATTTAATGGTAATTTGTTATTTGATAAAATTAAACCAATAGTGGTTGAGCCTCCTAAAAGCATGCTCCAAAAAGCGGCAATTGGATTACTTTTAGGCCAAAATAAAGCACCAATAACAGGTACAAATAATCCAGAAACCATGAAAGCATAGGAGTAGAGCATTAACTCTAATACGTTTTGCATTTGTGAAGCTAAAAGAATAGCAAAAACACCCACTGAAAGCGTAACTATTTGTGATAATTGTAGCATTTTCTTTTCTGTGATTTCTTTTTTAGAGAATTTCGAAATTATGTCTGTAACTATATTTCCAGAAGCAGCCATTAAGCAGCTATCTGCTGTAGAAAGTATGGCAGAAAAGTAAGCAGATAACATCAAACCCATTAAACCAACGGGTAAAATAGTACTCAAAAGAATTGGCAATCCCATTTCGCTATCCATGGAAGCAGCATCAGTAATCCCGTTAAACATTCCTTGATTAGCGGCTACTTTTGCTAACATTCCTAAAATCACACCCATAAAAGCCATTATAGGCCATTCGAATAATCCTGCTATGAACCAAGCTTTTTTCGCTTCTTTTTCATCTTTACAAGCATAAATTCTTTGGTACAAGGTCATTCCAATAAACCAAATAGGAATAATAGTAACAGACCAATTTAAAATTTGATGCCAAGAAACATTGGTTAAGGATAAATATTCAGGTGCAAGTGATGCTTTAATTACATCATACCCTCCCACAGCATTATAGGCAATAGGAATTCCAATAAAAACTAAACCAGCAATTAATATAATCCATTGAATGGTATCCGTATAAATTACAGCTTTTAAACCACCTACAGCCGTATAAATTACAGCTATTGCTCCCATAACGACTAAGGCCCATTGTAAATCTAATCCATCAATAGTAGCAGAAGCTAATTTGGCTCCAGCTAAAACTTGTGAACTGGTAAAACCAATATAACCTATGGCAGAAATGATTCCAGCCAATAATGCCACCTTACCATTGTAAAAATGATTAAATATTTGTGGGAAAGTGAAGAATTTATATTGATGACCTAATTTACTCACTTTTGGAATTAAGAAAACAGCACTTAACCAAGCTCCGATTAAACCTGTAAATAACATCCATGAGCCTGAAATACCCATAGTGAAACCCAAGCCACCAAGTCCAATTGAAAATCCACCACCAACATCAGTTGCTACAACGGATAAACCGATGTGCCAACTACTCATGTTTCTTCCACTTACGTAAAAATCTTCGGAGGATGTGTTTTTTCTGTAAAAATAAAAGCCTACACCTAGCATTGCTATCATGTAAACCACAAAGATTAAATAATCTATTGTGTGCATTCTTTAGTAATTTAGATTTATTGTCTACGATGGAATTTTTCCAAAAGACAAGATGCAAAATTTTGCAAAAGATGAAAATAAGATAGATTTAAGATTTAAATCACAGATGGTCACATTGACCGTCTTATTTTCATAAATAATTATGCAAAGGTAAGAAAATTTAACTAAATGCTTTTTTTTACCTTAAAAAGTGGAATTAATGTTAGGATAATTAAATTTATTTTTTAGATATTTGTATCAGTATAAGCCATTTAAATAAAATTATAAGCCATGTTAGTAAAAGTCTTTGGAAGCGCTGTCTTTGGCGTTGAAGCCACAACCATTACCGTAGAGGTAAACATTGATAAAGGAATTGGATATCATTTAGTAGGATTGCCAGATTCCGCGATAAAAGAAAGCAGTTACCGAATTGCTGCTGCACTCAAGAATAATAATTACGAACTTCCCGGAAAAAAGATTACGATAAATATGGCTCCAGCCGATTTGCGTAAAGAAGGTTCTGCTTATGATTTAACCTTAGCAGTCGGAATTCTTGTTGCTTCTTACCAAATAAAAGCTGAAAGTTTATCGGAATATGTCATTATGGGAGAATTGTCTCTTGATGGTGGTTTGCAGCCTATAAAAGGAGCATTATCTATTGCTATTAAAGCTAAAGAAGAAGGATTTAAAGGTTTGTTTTTACCGATTCAGAATGTTAAAGAAGCCGCTATAGTCGAAGGACTAGATGTCTACGGAATTGAAAATGTAATGCAAATCATTGATTTCTTTGAAGGACGAGGAACAATTGAACCTACTGTAATTGACACCAAAGAAGAATTTTCAAAAACGTTAGAGTTTCCTGAATTTGATTTTAGTGATGTGAAAGGGCAGGAGAGTATTAAGCGTTGTATGGAAATTGCAGCTGCTGGTGGACATAATATAATTTTAATTGGGCCACCAGGTTCAGGAAAAACTATGTTAGCCAAACGATTGCCAAGTATTTTGCCGCCAATGACTATGAAAGAAGCTTTGGAAACCACAAAAATTCATTCTGTAGCTGGGAAAACAAAAGAAGTTGGATTGATGGCTCAAAGACCGTTTAGAAGTCCACATCACACGGCTAGTTCTGTTTCCTTAGTTGGTGGTGGAAGTTATCCACAACCAGGAGAGATTTCATTAGCGCACAATGGAGTTTTATTTTTAGATGAATTACCCGAATTTAAAAGAGAAGTTCTTGAAGTTATGCGACAACCTTTAGAAGATAGGGAAGTTACAATTTCTAGAGCCAAATTTACGATTACTTATCCTTCCTCTTTTATGTTGGTTGCAAGTATGAATCCAAGTCCAGGTGGTTATTTTAATGATCCTGATGCACCAGTTACTTCATCTCCAATGGAAATGCAACGTTATTTAAGCAAGATTTCTGGACCGTTATTAGACAGAATAGATATTCATATTGAAGTCACACCAGTACCTTTTGAAAAATTAACAGAAACTAGAAAAGCTGAATCTAGTGTTGAAATTCGAAAAAGAGTTACAAAAGCAAGAGAAATTCAATCTTTGCGTTATGAAAATTTTGAAAATTTACATTATAATGCACAAATGAGTAGTAAACAAGTTAGACAGTATTGTGAATTGAGTGAAGCTTCGTTGCAAATGCTAAAAACAGCAATGGAACGCTTAAATTTATCGGCAAGAGCTTATGATAGAATTTTAAAAGTTGCTAGAACTATTGCTGATTTAGAAGCTTCAGAAAGTGTGAATTCAAATCATATTGGGGAAGCTATTCAATATAGAAGTTTGGATAGAGATGGATGGCTAGGATAAAAAAAAAGCCTCTAGTTAAACTAGAGGCAAATATAAATTATTCAAAATAACCATCTTGTTTCGAGTCAAGATGAATCCATTTTTTGTTGCTGTTTAATTTAAAGGAACCAATATGTTCTTTATTCCAGTTATCAGGATGGATTAAAGAAAGAAAATTTGATCCATCCTCAGCTAAATATAAATGATAAATTTCTCCAATTATAGGTTCAAATGAATATTTTGCATTGTATAAAATATCATTCCATTCGAATTCTTGCATTAATTTTTCATATTGAACTTTAAGTTCGTTGAACTTACTTTCAAATTCTTTATTTACGTTTCTAACCCCTTTATTTTTCCAATCAACAATATTATCAATTTTTATGGCTGGTGCACCAACACTAGTAGGATAAGCTAATGTATTTGCATTGTATCCATTTTCTTCAGAAAAAACTACATTATCAGGAATTTTACTTTTCATTTTTATCTTTTAGAAATTTTATTGTTTGTTATAGCTCTTTGCAGTTTGCATTTAAATCGGTCAATGCCTTCTGCTCGTTTTGCTAAATGTTTGGTTTTGCAATTTTCAACTCTTTTTCTCCACAATTTATAACTGCTAAATTTGAGCTCTCTTTTCATTAAAATTTTTACATTAGCTTCATTTAAACCAAATTGAAATTTTATAGCTTCGAAAGGGGTTCTGTCTTCCCAAGCCATTTCTATAATTCTGTCAATTTCAATTTCTGTAAAGTCTTTTTTAGAAGAAATAATCATTTGTTTAATTTTTAATTAAAAAAGTTAAACAAAATTACAAAAAATATTTAAAATAGAAAAATACATTTGAAATTAAATGTGTTTTTTCCAATATCGCTTTCCGTAACTACAAAAAATTTCACTTTTTGATTTGATATTTTTTGTTGATATAATGCATACATTATCATCATCATCTAATGTGATTTTTGCATTGTTTTTGAATTCTGAATTTTCAAAAGCTTCAGCATCATTAGCATATTTGGCAAAACAATCTATATGCATGGAATCCATAATTGTTCCGTCAATCATGTTAATGAAGTATTTATCATTGCCATTTTGAACCCGATTTTTAGCTTCAATTTCGGTTAAGATTTCTCCTTTAAAAATTGAAATTACTTCGTATTTGTAAATTTCAATTGCAGTAAATAATCCTTTTCCAGCATTAATTATTTGAGAATTTTCAACATATAAATAGTCTGATTCTGGAGCATCTATTTTTAGGGATAAATTATTCAGTATATTTAATTTATTAGTTAATAAAAAAAGAGTTACAAAAAAGCAACTCTTTTAATTTATGATGTTTTGTTTATGTTATAAAATCTCTTTAAAAGTGTCGTGTAATTTTATATCCCCTGAATTATAACCTTTCATAAACCATTTCATTCTTTGCTCAGACGAACCGTGAGTAAAAGATTCTTGGTTAACATAACCTTGCATTTTACTTTGAATGGCATCATCACCAACAGCATTTGCAGCACTTAAAGCTTCTTCAATATCACCAGCTTCTAGTAAATCTTTGTTGTAATGCGCCCATAGTCCAGCATAAAAATCGGCTTGTAATTCTAAAGCTACAGAATATTTATTGGCTTGTGCTTGACTTTTTCCTTGTTGCGCCTGTCTCACTTTTCCTGAAGTACCTAATAAAGTTTGCACGTGATGTCCCATTTCATGAGCAATAACATATGCAATGGCAAAATCACCACCTTTAGCTCCAAAACGGGTGCGAAGTTCTTCAAAGAATGTTAAATCCATGTAAACTTTTCTATCAGCAGGGCAATAGAATGGGCCAGAAGCAGCAGTTGCTCCACCACAAGCAGTTTCTACTGAATCAGAAAATAAAACCATTCCTGGTTCTTCGTAAGCTCCAATATTGTTTTCAGTAAATATTTTAGACCAAGTTTCGTTATTATAAACAAAATTAGCTTTTGCAAATTCACCTAATTCTATTTCAGCAGCAGTTAACTCTCTTGTTTGTGTTTGTTCTGTTTGATTTTGAGAACCTTGAGTTTGTTCTAAAACATTTCCAATGGTTTGTCCGGTTTCGCCACCAAAAATATTTAGTAATAATATAACAATTCCAATTAAACCACCACCAACGACAGCTTTTCCACCTCCAGACATTCCACGTCTATCTTCAAATGAATCACTTGATTGTTTTTTCCATTTCATAATGTTTTGTTTTAAATTTCTTCTTGTCCAATTTCGTCAATTACTGATTTTTCTTCAAAACCAATTGCCTGATAATAAATAGCATAAACCATTGAATAATAATAAGGGAAGGTGAAAATAATACCTATACAAAGGGCAAATATTCCCAAAATCATTCCAATGAAAGCTAATAATAAGGCTACAAAAATTAATATAGGTTGTTTAAAAAACAGTTGTATGCTTTTAGTTATTGCATTTTCAAAATTTTGATTACCATAAATAATTAAGGGTAATGTAAATACGGTTAGTAATGCTAAAACAGATTGTACAATATAACTCAGAATTTCTAAATTAATTAATACTAAACCTGCATTTAAGATACCCGTTGTTAATCCAAGTATTAAATAGCTAAGGAAAATATCTTTAAAAAATTTACTTTTATAGAATTCAAAGAATACATTTATTCCAATTTCTTGATTGTTTTTTGCTAAATGATTTGCATGAATAAATCCAGCCGTAACAGGAGCAAAAAAGCCACTTGTTACAGTTGTTATTATTACAGTTGTTAACAAACCAATTGCAGTCGATTTACTTGTTTGTAATTGAGTCATGGTTGAAGTCAAATCTGAAAAGCCATAAATTACAATAAATAGTGTTCCATAAATAATTGCAAAAATTATACCTAATAATATCATAGCAACACCAGATATTAAAAATGTCTTTTTAAAAGTTGCAATACTTTCGTCAATTAGGCTACCAGTATCTAAAGTATATCCGTTTTGGATTTTTGAATCAATTTTATTTTTCATTTTTTATATAATTAAAATCCAATTCTAAATCCTAAATAAACATCAGCTTGCTTTGTGTCGTCAATCATAGCCGTTAAAATTGAGCCAGAACCCATAAAAAAGCCACCTAATCTAAAACCAAATCCACCTGTGAATCCAGAAATTTCATTGTCGGAAAGGGGTACAAATATTTCATAATTTTCTCCTGAAAAACGTGGTGTTAATGTGATACTATTTTGTGTTGTAGAAAAATCATTGTCACTGTCATCAACTAATTTTTGTTGTGTAAAGGCACTTACATAAAAACGTTCTGCTAATTTTAAATCAGCATAGGCAGTAAACAATGTAGGCAATTTAATAGTGAAATCTTTTTGATCATTAGTCTTAGTTAAATAACCACTGCTTAATAATATCTGTTCTATATCTTTAATATTGTCAACATTTTCAAATTGATTTAAATCTAAAAATTGCGTATTTGAAATGTTTAAATTATAGTTGCTAGATTCATTATTATCTGATTTAAAAGTCATTGAACCAATGTTTTTGATAGATAAACCAGAGTTGAATTTGTAATCTTTAGGATTGTCAGCAGCTTTAATTCTAAAATTTACACCTAAACCTACTGCATACCCATTAATTCCTGAGCTAAAGAAATCATTAAAATTGTTTGCATCTGTAAAACCATCTGCAATTGGACCTGAATAAGCGATATTTAAGTTGGCTTGTGTATCTGTTAAGCTAAGATTTCCAGCAGTATTTACAATTGTTCCATTAAACTTATCAGCAGCAAAATTTGTATAAGAACTCGGAAAAAGTAAACGTATATTCGTACCTACACTAACTTTATATTTGTCTGTGTCATAAATATCACGTGCTAACGATAGACCAATTTCACCCCATGTTGCAGCATTAATTTTTTGATTGTAGTTACTGCTAACTGATGTTGCTCCAAAAATAGAGTTTAAGCCTGAATTGGTTAATGCATTTCCTAAATTTACATCAACATCAATTATATTGGCTTTGGCTACGGCACTTGTTGAGATTCCGAAAGCCCATTTATTATATTTCATTGCAAAAGAAGGACCATTAACGAGGAGATCTAAACGCATATTAGCTGCTTCATTTCCGTCAAAAATTAAGTCTTCTATATCTTTATCAGAATTTACAATATCACCAAAGCTGACTTTATTGTTTGATACATTTAAACTAGTATTAAAAACATTTACTTCATATGTATTTGATAAATTTGTCAGTTCAGCTGGATTAAAAGAAGCATTTAGTATTCCAACTCTTCTTGAAATATTAATTCCCGAAAAATGTTCTTGAGCGAAACTCAAATTTAATATGAATAGCGATAAAAACAAAAGTGCTTTTTTTATTTGCATAAGATTTTAGATTTTAGTCTTAAAACAAATGTAAAAAAAAATGTTAATATTTAAGAGAGATAATCAAATATAAAACTATAAAGTAACATTAATACGACGAAATACAATTAAATAGCCTTCCAAACGACATCATTTGGAACAGGAGCTTCAAAAGTTAAAGTTTCTTTTGTTACTGGATGAGTCAAAACTAATTTTCTAGCATGAAGATGAATTCCACCATCAGGATTACTTCTGTCAAAGCCATATTTTAAATCACCTTTTATGGGACAACCAATGGCTGTTAACTGTGCTCTTATTTGATGATGTCTTCCAGTATGAAGATTAATTTCTAATGCAAAATAATTATCTAATTTTTTAATTATTGAATAATCTAAACTAGCTTTTTTACTTTCTGGAACTTCTTTTGAATGCGCTTTTGAAGTATTATTTTTAGGATTTCGTTTTAGAAAATGAATCAAAGTATCTTTTTCTTTTGGTGGAAAGTTTTTTACAACAGCCCAATAAGTTTTTTGTGTTTCTCTGTTTTTAAATGATTCATTTAAACGAGTTAATGCTTTGGAAGTTTTAGCAAATACAATAATTCCTGTTGTTGGTCTATCTAAACGATGTACAACGCCTAAATAGACTTCTCCTGGTTTGTTATATTTATCTTTAATGTATTCTTTAACAACTTCAGATAAAGGTTTGTCACCTGTTTTATCACCTTGAACAATATCACCTACGCGTTTATTAATCACAATTATATGATTGTCTTCATGAAGGATTTGAAGGTTATCTTTTGTAGAAATTATTTTTCCAGCCATTTTTTTAAATTCTAAATTTTTTATTCAGAATTAATATTGCTCATTTTCATTCGGAAAATCGACTGCTTTTACATCAGAAACATATTGTCCAATTGCTGCTGTCATATCTTCGAATAAGTTCATGTATCTTCTTAAAAATCTTGGGCTGAATTCATGTGTCATTCCAATCATATCGTGTAATACTAAAACTTGTCCATCAACACCACTTCCTGCACCAATTCCAATTACTGGAATAGAGATACTTTCGGCAACTTTTTGGGCTAATTTAGCAGGGATTTTTTCTAAAACTAAGGCAAAACATCCAACACGTTCAAGCATTTTAGCATCTTCAATTAGTTTATCTGCTTCTTCCTCTTCTTTTGCTCTAACCGTGTAAGTTCCGAATTTATATATGGATTGAGGTGTAAGTCCTAAATGTCCCATAACAGGGATTCCAGCATTTAAGATGCGTTTTATACTTTCTTTGATTTCAGAACCACCTTCTAATTTTACAGCATGGCCACCACTTTCTTTCATGATTCTAATAGCAGAACGCAATGCTTCTTTAGGATCTGATTGATAACTACCAAAAGGTAAATCTACGACAACTAACGATCGTTCAATTGCTCTAACAACTCCTGATGCATGATAAATCATTTGATCTAGTGTAATTGGTAAAGTTGTTTCGTGACCAGCCATTACATTACTTGCAGAATCACCTACAAGAATTACATCAACACCAGCAGAATCAACAATCTTGGCCATTGTGTAATCATAAGCCGTTAGCATAGAGATTTTTTCTCCATTAGCTTTCATTTCAATTAATGATTTTGTGGTAATTCTTTTGTAATCTTTCTTTGCAACTGACATAGTAAATAGTATATAATTTAAGCAAATGTAGTAAATCAAAATTTCTTTTAAATTATAATAAAATATTTTTTTACTATTTCAATTCTAATTGATAAATACAGAGTACATTTATTTGATTTTATAGAAAATAAAAAAATGATACCAATTTTATTAATGGTAGCTATTTTAGGCTACTTATTTGTGATTTTTGAATCTCCGATTCGAATTAATAAAACCATTACAGCGATTTTAACTGGAGCAATGTGTTGGATAGTTATAGCTATATTCAATCCAGGAAATGCTCCAATAATTTCAGAAAAATTAGTCACTTATTTTGGTGAAATTTCAGGCTTACTAATCTTTTTATTGGGTGCAATGACTATTGTAGAGTTAATTGATTTGCATAAAGGATTTACAGTTATTACTCATAGAATTAGAACAAAATCGGTTTTAGAATTACTTTGGATAGTTGGTTTTGTGACTTTTGTATTATCTGCAATGCTAGACAATTTAGCTACAGCCATAATTATGGTTACACTTTTACGAAAATTAATGCCCAAAAGTGAAGTCCGAATGACTTTAGCTGGAATTGTAGTAATAGCTGCAAATGCTGGTGGTGCATTTAGTCCGATTGGGGATGTTACCACAACTTTGTTATGGATTGGTGGTCAAGTAAGTGCTTTTGGAATTGTAAAAGTCTTAATTTTACCTTCAATAATGGTTTTGTTAGTCCCATTAGTTATTGCGAGTTTTAGAATGAAAGGATTTGCAGTTTTAAGAGCTCAAATCTCAATGGCCGAAGCTAAGCAAGAAGAAAAAATGAAAGGGAGTTTTAGTGTCTTTGTAGCTGGTGTTATTGGCTTGTTATTAGTCCCTGTAATAAAGTCAGTTACTGGTTTGCCACCTTTTATTGGTGTTTTAGTTTCACTAAGTATGGTTTCATTGGTTTCAATTGTTTATCATAGAAAAAAACCACAAGAAGAAAAAGATAAATATTCTGTAGCAACAGCACTTTCCAAAGTAGATGTTAGTTCGATTTTATATTTTATGGGAATTTTATTAATGGTGTTTGCCTTACAAGAAGTACATATTTTAACACATTTAGCTACATTTTTAGAAACTCATTTGCCAAACAATAATATTATGATTATTACTATTGGAATTTTATCTTCATTAGTTGATAATGGTAGTTTAGTAGCAGCTACACAAGGAATGTTCTCGTTAACCGAATTTCCTATCGATAATAGTTTATGGGAATTTATTGCCCTATGCGCTGGAACTGGGGGAAGTATGTTAATAATTGGTTCAGCATCTGGAATTGCTATTATGGAAAAGGAGAAAATGACTTTTTTGTGGTATTTAAAAAAAATTACACCGCTTGCAATTGCTGGATATATAGCTGGAATTGTAACATATTTAGTGATTAATTTACTAATGCATTAAAACATTTTAAGATGAAAAAAATTATTACAATAATGGTTGTGTTTAGTTCAAGTCTGATTTTTTCCCAAGAAAAAGAAGTCCAAAAAACAATAGATGATTTTTTTGTGGGACTAAATTCAAAAGACACAATAGCCATCAGAAAAGAATGTTATAAGGATGTTATAGTCCAAACTATTCTCAAAACAAAACAAGGAAATCAACTTAAAACTGATGATTTTAAGGCCTTTTTGGTTTCTATCTCAGCAATTCCTAATGAAGTTAAAATTGAAGAAAAAATACTGAATTATAAAATTGAAATTGATGGTAATTTAGCTCACGTTTGGACACCTTATGAATTCTATGTAAATGGAAATATAAGTCATAAAGGAGTTAATTCGTTTACTTTGTTTAAGGAAAATACAGAATGGCAAATTATTTACATTATAGATACACGAAGACGAAATTAATTTTTATAAGTCTTGTATTCAATCAAATAGGCTATAATTGTACCAATTGAATAACAAAGTAAATCTGTCCAAAGGAAACCTTGACCTAATATATAATGTCCCAAATTAGTTGATCGGATTTTATATAACCAATTCCATTCAATTAATTGAGAAATTTCAATAGTAAAGCAGAATAGTATACTAAAAAGTAGCACTAGAATTCTATTTTTTGTTGGAAATAAAAAGCAAAAACCAAAATAGATTAAAACGGAATACAGTATATCACCAATAAATAATGGAATAAAATCAATTTTCCTTGAAAGTATTCCAATAAGTAAAATACTAATTGAAATTAGTGCATATCTTAATCTTTGTTTCAAAATATTACCCCTAGCAATCAGCTAGATTTACAGCAACAGCTAAACCACCTTCGCTTGTTTCTTTATATTTGGTATTCATGTCTTTTGCTGTTTCCCACATAGTATTAACAACTTTGTCTAAAGGTACTTTTACGTTTTTTGCATCAGTTTCTAAAGCTAGTTCAGCTGCATTAATGGCTTTTATTGCACCCATAGTATTACGTTCAATACATGGTACTTGTACCAAACCACCAATTGGATCACAAGTTAATCCCAAATGATGTTCCATAGCAATTTCGGCAGCAACTGTTACTTGTTCAGGTGTTCCACCCATTGCTTCACATAATGCAGCAGCAGCCATAGCACTAGAAACACCAATTTCAGCCTGACAACCACCCATTGCAGCACTAATAGTAGCTCCTTTTTTAAAGATACTGCCTATTTCACCAGCTGTCATTAAAAATTGTTTGATTTCTTCTTCACCCGCTTCATGGTTTTCAATGACCAAATAATACATCAAAACAGCAGGAATTACTCCAGCACTTCCATTAGTTGGAGCCGTTACAACTCTTCCTAAGGCAGCATTAACTTCATTAACAGATAAAGCAAAACAGCTTACCCATTTTAATATTTGTCTAAATTTAACTTCAGTTTGTCTTATAACTTGCATCCAAGAATGAGGATCAGTATAAGGTAAAACGCCAATTAAATTTTTATGCATGTCATAAGCACGTCTTCTTACATTTAATCCACCAGGTAAAGTTCCTTCAGAATGACATCCAATATACATACATTCAAGCATTGTATCCCAAATACGCATTAGTTCATTATGAATATCTTCTTCAGAACGCATGGACTTTTCATTTTCATAAACAATTTCCCAAACTTTTTTATTTTCTTGATTACAGAATTTCAATAAGTCTGTAGCATTGTCAGTTCTAAATGGGAAAGCACATTTTATCTCTTCATTTTTAGTAGAATTTATTCGTTCTTCAACAACTACAAATCCACCACCAATAGAGTAGTAGGTAGTTTGATATTCTTCGTTAGAAGTATAAGCCGTAAATTTCATTCCATTAGCATGAAAAGGTAAAAACTCACGATTGAAAACAATATCTTTTTCAAAATCAAAAGAGATAATAATTTCGTTTCCTAGAAAAATTTCCTTCTTATTCTTTATGGCTGTAATAATAACATCAAGACTTTCGACCGGAATGTATTCTGGATCTCCACCACTTAAGCCCAGCATTAA
Source organism: uncultured Flavobacterium sp. (assembly GCF_963975005.1). Taxonomy (GTDB): domain Bacteria; phylum Bacteroidota; class Bacteroidia; order Flavobacteriales; family Flavobacteriaceae; genus Flavobacterium. The sequence continues at coordinate 5,610 of NZ_CAXBFR010000007.1, read as the reverse complement.
AGCTAGATCAGTAGCGTGACCTTTTCCAGTTAAAGAAAGAGAACCATATAAATCTACTTTGACGCGATTGATATCATCTAGCATATTTTTTTCTCTTAATTCCCCTAAAAAGCGTTCGGCTGCTCGCCAAGGGCCAAGTGTATGCGAACTTGAAGGGCCAACACCAATTTTTAACATATCAAAAACTGAAATACATTCCATAGCTAAATCGTTATAGTTGCAAAGATAGAAGAAAGTTTAAGAGTTTATGGGTTTAAGAGTTTAAAAGTTTAAGAGGTTAAGTTGTTAGGAGTTAATGCATTTAATTCATGAATTATAGAATTATAAATGTCATCTTGTCATATGACTTATTCAAAAACTGACAAATTATTGAGAAATAAAGTGTTGGCATAATCCTTGACTTATACTATTTGAGTTTAAAATTATAAATAAATTAGAAATTAAATAAGATGAGTAAAATTATTGGAATCGACTTAGGAACAACTAACTCTTGCGTATCTGTAATGGAAGGTAACGAACCAGTAGTAATTCCTAATGCAGAAGGAAAAAGAACAACACCATCAATCATTGCGTTTATTGAAGGTGGAGAAATTAAAGTTGGAGATCCTGCAAAAAGACAAGCAGTAACTAATCCAACTAAAACTATTGCATCTATTAAACGTTTTATGGGAAATAAATTTTCTGAAAGCGCTAAAGAAGCAAAGAATGTGGCTTACAAAGTAGTAAAAGGAGATAACGACACACCAAGAGTTGATATTGACGGAAGACTTTATACACCACAAGAATTGTCAGCAATGACACTTCAAAAAATGAAAAAAACAGCTGAAGACTATTTAGGTCAAACAGTTACAGAAGCAGTTATTACTGTTCCTGCTTATTTTAACGATGCACAACGTCAAGCTACAAAAGAAGCTGGTGAAATTGCAGGTCTTAAAGTAATGCGTATTATCAACGAACCAACTGCTGCAGCGTTAGCTTATGGTTTAGATAAAAAAGGTACAGATCAAAAAATTGCAGTTTACGATTTAGGTGGAGGTACATTTGATATTTCTATCCTTGAATTAGGTGATGGTGTATTTGAAGTACTATCTACAAATGGAGATACACACTTAGGTGGAGATGATTTTGACCAAGTTATTATTGACTGGTTGGCTGAAGAATTCAAAGCTGAAGAAGGTATTGATTTACGTGATGACCCAATGTCATTACAAAGAATTAAAGAAGCTGCAGAAAAAGCTAAGATTGAATTATCATCTGGTGCTGAAACTGAAATCAACTTACCATATGTAACAGCTACTGCTACAGGACCAAAACATTTAGTTAAAAAATTAACTAGAGCTAAATTTGAACAATTATCTGATACATTAGTAAAACGTTCTATGGAACCAGTTGCTAAAGCATTAAAAGATGCAGGTTTATCTACATCTGATATTGATCAAGTAATTTTAGTTGGAGGTTCTACTCGTATGCCAAGAATCGCTGATGAAGTTGAAAAATTCTTCGGTAAAAAAGCATCTAAAGGAGTTAATCCTGATGAAGTAGTTGCAATTGGAGCTGCTATTCAAGGTGGAGTTTTATCTGGAGATGTTAAAGATGTATTGTTATTAGACGTTACACCTTTATCTTTAGGTATTGAAACTATGGGTGGAGTTATGACAACATTAATTGAGTCTAATACTACAATCCCAACTAAGAAATCACAAATATTCTCTACAGCTGCAGATTCTCAACCAACTGTAGAATTACACGTTTTACAAGGTGCAAGAACAATGGCTGTTGATAACAAAACTATTGGACGTTTTAACTTAGATGGTATTCCACCAGCACCAAGAGGAGTTCCTCAAATTGAAGTAACTTTTGATATTGATGCTAATGGTATCATCAAAGTTTCTGCAACTGACAAAGGAACAGGTAAATCTCATGATATTCGTATTGAAGCTTCTTCTGGTTTAACTGCTGAAGAAATCGAAAGAATGAAAAAAGATGCTGAAGCTAATGCTGATGCTGATAAACAAGCAAAAGAAAGAGTTGAAAAATTAAATCAAGCGGATAGCATGATTTTCCAAACTGAAACTCAATTAAAAGAATTAGGTGAGAAATTATCTGATGACCATAAAACTGCAATTGAATTTGCTTTAACTGAATTAAGAATGGCTCACGAATCACAAGATTTAGCCGCAATTGATAAAGGTTTAGACAATATTAACGCAGCTTGGAAAACCGCAACTGAAGCAATGTACGCTCAAGGTGAAGCTCAAGAAGCTCAACCACAGGCAGATGCTTCTGGAGATCAAACTCAAGATGTTGAATTCGAAGAAGTAAAAGAAGATAAATAATTTAAATATTATTAATTCAAAATTAAACCGAGTAAGCAATTACTCGGTTTTTTTTTGGAATATATTGAAAATTGTAAAAACATGTGGAAAAGTAATGGCTGCTATAAATGAAAACAAAATAGTTTCTAGCATGGAATTGTTTTTCATAAAATAGAAGTAAAGTATAAAACTTATTATTGATATCAACCAAATTAAAAAACCCGATTTTAGATATTTAATAAATGTTGAAGAATTAAATTCTCCATAAATAAACTCACTCTGACTCTTTATACTAGGAATACTATGCCATAATATAAAGTATAATGAAAACCCCCAAATGAGAGGAGAAAATTTAAATATTAATGATAAAACTATCAACAAGAAAGCTTCAAAAAAGATTGAAAAATCTTGTGACAAATAATTTTTAGATAAAAAGTAAAAAGAGTATAGGCAAAGGATATAATAAGTAAATAATTAAATAAAACACTTACGACTTCGAAATTTGTAATGTTTAAAATAATTTTTGATACTTCTTCTTTGTGAAAAAAAAGTAATAGAGATAAAATTAATAATCCATAGAAAAACCTAAATGCTAATAAAGTCCATTTTAGTGAATTATAAACTTTAAAATTTAAATGTTGCTCTCCAAAATGATAAGCACTTAAGAATATGAAAATTATAAATCCTATAGATGGGTAAAAATAAAAACAAATACTAAAAAAAAGTATACTTATTATGTACGAAATTAAAAAACCAAATTTCTTTTTAGAAAAGCCTTTTTTATTAATGTTGTTATTTTTTTGAATGAGTTCTAAATCATTTGTACCATGTATTATCCCAAAGGAAAGTATTAAAAAGTAAGCTAAAATCACCAAATTATCTTCTGAAATGAAATGTGAAATCCACATTCCAAAAAAGCTTAAGACTAGTAAAACCTTATTAAATACTGACATTTATCTAAATTTTGTTTAAATATAGTGAAAAATAATTAAACAAAATGTTTTTTATTTGTTTAATGTTTCGTAGCTTTGCTTTAACAAATTAACATTTTTAACTTAAAATTAATAAATTATGTCAAACTTTATTATGATTTCGGGTTTAGTTTCTAAACTTAATCCAACAGATTATGTTGGATTTACATTTTTTGTCGGATGTATGGCTATGATGGCAGCATCTGCTTTTTTCTTTTTATCATTAAATCAATTTGATAAAAAATGGCGTACCTCTGTTTTAGTTTCTGGATTAATTACATTTATTGCTGCAGTTCACTATTTTTACATGAGAGATTATTGGGCTTCATTTGGAGAATCACCAACATTCTTTAGATATGTGGATTGGGTATTAACTGTGCCATTAATGTGTTTAGAGTTCTATCTAATATTAAAAGTAGCTGGAGCAAAAAAATCTTTATTATGGAAAATGATTGTATATTCTATAGTAATGCTAGTAACAGGTTATTTTGGTGAGGTAGTTGATCCTTCTAATGCTTGGATTTGGGGACTAGTTTCTGGAATTGCTTATTTTGCAATTGTTTATGAAATTTGGTTAGGAGAAGCTTCAAAATTAGCTGCAGCAGCTGGTGGAGAAATTCAAAAAGCACACAAAATTTTATGTTGGTTTGTACTTGTTGGATGGGCGATTTACCCTTTGGGTTACATGATGGGAACAACAGGATGGTATAACGGACTAATTCCAGCTGGAAATATTGATGTAGCGTACAATATTGCAGATGCAATCAACAAAATCGGATTTGGTTTAGTGATTTATACCTTAGCAGTTAAATCTCAAAAAGACTAATACAAAAAAATAAATTGATTTAAATCCGAATTAGAAATAATTCGGATTTTTTTATATGCATGCATAGTATGTCTGATAACTTTTAGTATATTTGATATTCATTAAATAAGTACAAAATGCAAAAATCAACTCTTACTTCGTTATTAAATATAAAGCATCCTATAATAATTGCTCCTATGTTTTTAGTTTCCAATACAAAAATGGTAATTGAAGGCATGAAAAGTGGAGTAGCAGGTTGTATCCCAGCCTTAAATTATAGAACATTAGAAGAATTAAGAGCTTCCATTCAAGAATTAAAAGCGGCTAAAGTTGAAGGAGGAAGTTTTGGATATAACTTAATCGTAAACAAATCAAATCCTAAATACAAAGATCAATTACAAGTTATTTGTGAAGAAGGTGTTGATTTTATTATCACTTCATTAGGTAGTCCAGAAGAAACTATTAACCAAGCACATAAAGTGGGTATAAAAGTTTTTTGTGACGTGACTGATTTATCTTTTGCTAAAAAAGTAGAGAGTTTAGGTGGTGATGCTATTATTGCAGTAAATAATCAAGCAGGTGGACATAGAGGAAATATTGATCCAGAAACTTTAATTAAAGAATTAAATCAAAATACTTCTTTACCTGTAATTTCTGCTGGTGGCGTAAGTAGTAAAACAGATATTGATAAAATGACAAGTTATGGTGCGGTTGGAGTTTCTGTCGGAAGTCCCTTTATAGCATCAATTGAAGCAGGAGTTTCAGATGAATACAAACAAGCTTGTGTAGATTATGGTTTAAAAGATATCGTAATGACACAACGAATTTCTGGAACACCTTGTACAGTTATAAATACACCTTATGTTCAAAAAATTGGTACTAAAGAAACTTGGTTAGAAAGGGTATTGAATAAAAACAAAAGTCTCAAAAAATGGGTAAAAATGGTTCGTTTTTATATTGGAATGAAAGCTACAGAAAAAGCTGCAACACAAGCAACATATAAAACCGTTTGGGTTGCCGGACCAAGTATTGAAGCTACAAAAGCAATTTTGCCTTTAAAAGATATAGTTTCTAATTTGACACATTAATATGTACGATAAGATTTTTGTTTTTCTAAATAAATTCTTTAAAAAAGCGACTTTATTTAAATCCATGTTTAACTTGTCTCCAATGTACAAAAGGAGTTGTGGTAAAATTACTTTTGTTTCAGATGATTTGTTTTTGGTTAAAGTTAAAATAAAATTAAGTTATAAAAACCGTAATTATGTAGGATCAATGTTTGGAGGAAGTTTGTTTTCTGCAACAGATCCAATTTATATGATTCAATTAATGCATATTTTAGGAAATGATTATGTAGTTTGGGATAAATCTTCAGAAATTAGATTTAAAAAACCAGCTTATGAAAATGCATATGTTGCTTTTGAATTCTCTAAAGAAGAAATTGACACTATTATAAGACAAGTTGCTTTAAATCAGGAATTTAATTATACTAAAAATTTAATAATTACCGATAAAAATG
>NZ_CAXBFR010000006.1:0-45165 GCF_963975005.1 uncultured Flavobacterium sp. | reverse complement strand
TGATGGTGAAATGTTTTCATGGTATGGATCTCGAATTTTAAAATCTTTTGACTATTTTAAACAATTACATAATAAAATTTAAGAATAAATTAAATATTGTTTCATCATTTAATAGGCTACATTTGACCTCAAAATAAATCAATTTGATTTCCTATACAATTTATAAAAACGAAACAAGTCAAGATTGGATAACCTTTGTGCATGGAGCTGGAGGAAGTTCGTCTATTTGGTTTAAACAAATAAGAGAATTTCAAAAACATTATAATGTTTTACTTTTGGACTTACGAGGACATGGAGATTCAAAAAGTATTTTAAAAGTAACTTCATCAAAATATACTTTCAATGCAATTGCAGATGATATTTTAGAAGTAATTAATCACCTCAAAATTGAATCTTCTCATTTTGTTGGGATTTCGTTAGGTACAATTTTAATTCGTCAATTAGCTGAAAATCACCCTACAAGAGTAAAAAGTATGATTTTAGGTGGTGCAATTTTAAAGATGAATTTTCGTTCTCAGATATTAATGAAAGTTGGAAATATTTTTAAGCATGTATTGCCTTATTTGATTTTATATAAGTTGTTTGCTTTTATAATAATGCCAAAAGCAAATCACAAACAGTCACGATTATTTTTTATTAATGAAGCTAAAAAGTTATACCAAAAGGAATTTATAAAATGGTTTAAACTTACAGCAGAAATTAATCCTTTACTAAAATATTTCAGGCAAATAGAACTTTCAATCCCTACTTTATATGTCATGGGAAGTGAAGATTATATGTTTTTACCATCTATTAAAGAAGTTGTTAAAAGCCACTATAATTCTTCAAAATTAAATGTTATTGAAAATTGTGGTCATGTGGTTAATATAGAACAAGCTCAAAAGTTCAACGAAGTTTCTCTTCAATTTCTTAAAAATTTGGCATAAAAAAAAACCGATAGCTTCTGACTAACGATTTCTTTTTACTAACTAACTCAACCAAACTTATTTGTTTTTCAACACTACAAATGTCGGAAATATTTTTTTGGCCAATGTTAATTGTATGTTATTTATATGTTATTGATTTCTAAAATTTTAGAAACAAATAAGCACACTATTTTTTGTCTTGTAAAGCAAATACTTTTTTCAATAAATCAGAACTTCTTGAACTAAAGTCAGTTCTGATATTTTGCTCTTCTACAGCTATCATTTTAAAGACACCTTCCATAGCTTTGTTTGTTGTATAATCTGTTAAATCTGGATTTACTTTAGTAACAAAAGGAAGACTATTGTATTTTGTTATAATGTTTGTCCAAACTTTATCAGCTCCAACTTTAGCAAAAGAATTTTTAATTACCGGATTAAATTTTGAATACAAAGCGGTAGATGTTGAGGTTTCTAAATATGAAGTTGCAGCAGTATTATTTCCCATTAAAATATTTTTTGCATCATTAAATGACATATTTTTAACAGCATCAACAAATATTGGTGTAGCTTCTTTTACAGCATCTTCAGCCGCTCTGTTTAAAACCTTTAAACCTTCATCAGCTAAACTAGAAAGTCCAATTTGTCTTAATTTAGTATCAACGGTTTGCAATTCTTGAGGTAACAATATTTTTACAGCTTCATTTTTTAAAAATCCATCTGTTGCTGTTAATTTTGAAACTTGTTTTTCAATTCCATTATCCAAAGCTTCTTTTAAACCATTTGCTATATCTAATTGGCTTAATCCAACTGTTCCTTGAGGTAATTGATCAACTACTTGTTGTAATTCTGCACAACCTGTAGTTGTTAAAAATATTGTTGAAAGTAAAACAACTTTAATCTTTTGTAAAGGCTTTAATTTTGGTATGTTTGTTGTATTCATAATTGAAAATGTGATGATGAAAAATTTACATATACTTTTTTTAATTTTATTTCTTCAAAATTTATCAGCTCAATCTGTACTTATTGCTGATGTTATCGAGGAAAACAAAATTACTGCATTTTCAGAACAAAAACTAATATTAATTGATTTTTGGGCTACTTGGTGTGCACCTTGTGTTACGGCAACTGAGCAATTAGAAATCCTACAAAAACAAAACAAAGAAAAGATATTTATAATTTCAATGTCTGATGAACATTCTTCAAAAATTAAAAAATATTTAGAAAAAAAACCAATTGATTTAATGGTAACTTCTGATTATGATAAATACACTTTTTCAAAATATGAAATAATTTCTCGTCCTTATGCCGTGCTTTTAGATTTAAACGGAAAATTACTTTGGAAAGGTCATCCTGCAGATTTAACGCAAAGAAAGTTAGATCAATATTATGACAAACAACCCAACAAGACAAAAGAGGAGGATTTGTTTTCTATAATAGAAATTAAAGCAGAAGATGCATATGTAAAAGAAAAATTATCAGATGAAAATGCTATTATATTCGAAAAAATAGATGATGGTTTTGACGGAATTACAATTGTAAATGATGAAGTGAATTATTTCGGAAGTTTATCAAATTTGTATTTTGTATTATCAAATAAGTATCCTTTTGAATTGCAATTTGATGCAAAGGCAGATGAACGATTAAAATTGACATGTTCAAAAGAAATGTGGGATATTAAGAAACAAACTATTATTGATATAGTACTTACAACTTACAACTTGCAAAAAACAGAATTTACTAAAAAAATTAACGCTACTGAATTAATAATTAAGAACAATGATTTGCTTTGGGATTCAAATCAATTTGATTGGGAAGGAAGTTCTTCTAATTATATAGTAGGTACGGATAGAATTCAGGCTGATAACATGTCTTTATTCACACTTTGCAGTTTATTAAGCAAGATTAAAGATATCAACTATATTTATAACGGAACAAATAATACTTTATATGACTGGGATATACAGTTTCTTTATGATAACTTAATGAGTGAAGAGTTAGAAAGTTCTTTTGGAATAACATTGAAGTCTACAACTTATGAAGCTAAGATAATTCAGGTTTCAAAGAAATAACTTTTTTATATAGTTTATTTGTGGAGTTAATTTTTAAATGATATTTAATTTTTATTTAATTGAGTGTAACAAGATTTCAATAGTATGCAAATAAAAAGAGGAGTAAAAATGTCACTCCTCTTTTAGTATAATCTTATTTAGGTTTTACTATTATTGTAAAATTCTAAATTCAGTTCTACGGTTAACTTGGTGTTGATCATCTGAACAACTAACTCCGTTAGAACATTTGTTTTTCAATCTAGTTTCACCATATCCTTTAGCTACTAATCTACCTCTTGAGATTCCTTTACCAACTAAATAGTTAACTACTGATTGTGCTCTTTGTTGAGATAATGACATGTTGTATGCGTCATTTCCTCTTGAGTCAGTATGAGACATAATCTCAACTCTTAAGTTTGGTTTTTCATTCATTAATTTTAATAAATTCTCATCAATATCTTTTGTAGATGTTGGTGTTAATTTTGCACTGTTATATTCATATAAAATGTTTAATAAATTGTTTGTTCCAACTAAAGAACAGTCAACTTCTTCCCATACAGTAATTCCACCTTTTTTAACTAATTCCATCTTAGTAACAGTTTTAGTAACAGCAGGAACAACTACTTCAGTAGTATAAGCTGCATTATCAACCACTTGTTTTTTGATAACTGCATATTCAGCTGGAATTTCTACAACAGAGCTTGAAGCTGGAGTTGCAATAACTTGTCTTTTAACCATTGCATATTCAGCAGGTATTTCAATTTCTTGCATTCTTGCAGGAACATCAACAACTTGTCTTTTAACCATTGCATATTCAGCAGGAATTACAGTTTCTTCAACTTTTGCCGGAGTAACAATAACTTGTTTTTTAACAACTGCATATAGAGCAGGAACTTCAACTTCTTCATATCTTGCTGGAGTAGCAATAACTTGTCTTTTTACCATACTATAAACAGCAGGAACTTCAGCTGTATTTACTTTAGCAACATTTTCAATTACTTGTTTTTTGTATGTTGCTGAAGTTTCGCAATAATCTTTTCCTCTTGGATCGTTACAATCGATTGTTTTAGTTGTAGCGTCACTATCTAATTTAGTAAAAGGAACAGTTTCTGTTTCTTCTGGAGTTTCAACAAAACACATTGTCATACAGTCTTCTTTATTTACAGAAGGACAATCCGCTAAAATTGTGTATTCCCATTTTCCTGTTTTTTCTTTTGTTACAAAAGTTTTAGCATCTTTTGAAAAAGTAGCAGGAATTACTTCTAATGTACTTGAAGCCGCTTTAGAAATATAAGGAACATTAACAGTAGAATAGGACTGAGGTACAGAAGTCATAACTTTCATAGCTTCTTTTGCCATAATTTTTTCTTCTTCTGTTTTGTACGTTGCAGGAACAAAAACTAATTTTTTTGTAGCTTCTTTAGCAACAATTTTTTCCTCAACTGTTTTATACACAGCTGGAATTGTAACTAATTTTTTTGAAGCTTCTTTTACTAACATCTTGTCTTCAACAGTTTTGTAAGTTGTAGGAACTTCAACCATTTTCTTAGTCGCTTCTTTAACTAATATTTTGTCTTCAACAGTTTTGTAAGTTGCAGCCGAAGTTACCGTTCTTGAACCAGCTTCTTTAACTAACACTTTTTCTTCAATTGTTTTGTAAGTTGCAGGTACTACTGTTAATTTTTTGTAAGCAGGTGAAACTTGTATTGTTTCCGTAACTTCTTTGAACTCGTCTTTAGTAATACATTTAATGTAACATTTACCAGGAGTTGGGTTAGCAGGAAGTTCCTGAGCCTTAACTCCAAATGACAATAACGTAATTAACGTTGTAATCAATGTAATTTTTTTCATTTTGTTTTGATTTTTAATTGGCTCAAAATTAGATTTTTAGTAAAATTTTAACAAATAAGAAAACTCTCGTTGTAAAATTTTTAGATGAAATCAACTTTTATTCGATTAAATACATAATTATCTTTATTTTAATTGTTATTGTTTGAATTATTTAATTCGTAAATTGCACCATTAAAAATTGATAATTATTTAAAATGGAACCACAGTTACCTTATACTCCTATTAATAAAGTAAGAATTGTTACAGCTGCCTCACTTTTTGATGGTCATGATGCCGCAATTAATATTATGAGAAGAATTATCCAATCAACAGGTTGTGAAGTAATTCATCTCGGACATGATAGAAGTGTTGATGAAGTAGTAAATACAGCAATTCAAGAAGATGCAAATGCTATTGCAATGACATCTTATCAAGGAGGTCATACAGAATATTTAAAATACATGCACGATTTACTTCAAGAAAAAGGTGCTGGTCATATTAAAATATTTGCAGGAGGAGGAGGAGTTATTCTTCCGACAGAAATTAAAGAATTAGAAGCCTATGGAGTGGAGAAAATATATTCTCCTGATGATGGTCGTGCTATGGGATTACAAGGAATGATTAACGACTTAGTAAAGCGTTCTGATTATCCAATTGGGGATAAATTAAATGGTGAAATAAATCATTTAGAAGAAAAATTGCCGACAGCTATTGCACGTGTAATTTCAGCAGCAGAAAACTTTCCTGAAATTGCAAAAGAAACTATGGATGCTATTCATAAAAAGAATGAAACTTCAAAAACACCAGTTTTAGGAATTACAGGAACAGGTGGTGCAGGAAAATCTTCTTTAGTAGATGAATTGGTTCGTAGATTTTTAATCGACTTTCCAGAAAAAACTATCGGATTAATTTCAGTCGATCCATCCAAAAGAAAAACCGGTGGGGCTTTATTAGGAGATAGAATTCGTATGAATGCTATCAACAACCCTAGAGTTTACATGCGTTCTTTAGCAACTCGTCAATCTAATTTAGCTTTGTCCAAATATGTAAATGAAGCTATCCAAGTATTAAAAGCAGCAAAATATGATTTAATTATTCTAGAAACTTCTGGAATTGGTCAGTCAGATACTGAGATCATCGAACATTCTGATGTATCTTTATATGTAATGACACCAGAATTTGGAGCTGCAACGCAATTAGAAAAAATCGATATGTTGGATTTTGCTGATTTAGTAGCTTTAAATAAATTTGACAAACGTGGAGCTTTAGATGCTATTCGCGATGTTAAAAAACAATACCAACGCAATCATAATCTTTGGGATGTAAATCCGGATGAAATGCCTGTTTTTGGAACTATTGCATCACAATTCAACGATCCTGGAATGAACACTTTATATAAATCTATCATGGATAAAATGGTAGAGAAAACAGGTGTTGATTTAAAATCGACTTTCGAAATCACACGCGAAATGAGTGAGAAAATTTATGTAATTCCACCACACAGAACACGTTATTTATCTGAGATTGCAGAAAGTAATAGAAAATATGATGAAACGGCTTTAACACAATTTGAAGTAGCTCAAAAATTATACGGAATTTTTAAAACCATTGAATCGGTAAACGGAAATCTTCCTCAAATTGATAAAAGTGGAATAATAGATGATTCGTTAAATAGAACAGAGGAGAACAAAGTCTTTTTAGAATTGTTAACACAACAATTTGACAAAATTAAAATGGACTTAGATGCTTACAATTGGGAAGTAATTCTTACTTGGGATGAAAAAGTTCAGAAATATAAAAACCCTTTTTACACGTTTAAAGTTCGTGATAAAGAAATCAAAATTGCAACGCATACGGAATCGTTATCGCATTCTCAAATTCCAAAAATATCGTTACCAAAATACCAAGCTTGGGGCGATATCTTAAAATGGAATTTACAAGAAAATGTGCCTGGAGAATTTCCTTTTGCATCTGGATTATATCCATTTAAACGTGAAGGAGAAGATCCAAGTAGAATGTTTGCTGGTGAAGGTGGACCAGAAAGAACTAACAAGCGTTTTCATTATGTTAGTCAAGGAATGCCAGCAAAACGTTTGTCAACAGCTTGTGATAGTGTAACATTATATGGAAATGACCCAGATTTGCGTCCAGATATTTATGGAAAAATCGGAAATGCTGGAGTTTCAATCTGTTGTTTAGATGATGCAAAAAAATTATATTCAGGTTTCGATTTGAGTCATGCTTTAACTTCAGTTTCAATGACAATTAATGGACCAGCACCCATGTTGTTAGGTTTCTTTATGAATGCAGCCATTGATCAAAACTGTGAAAAATACATTATTGAAAATGGTTTAGAAAAAGAAACGGAAGCTAAAATTGAAGCGATTTATAAAGCTAAAGGAACAAAAAGACCAAAATACCAAGGAAATTTACCAGAAAGTAATAATGGTTTAGGTTTAATGCTTTTAGGAGTAACTGGTGATCAAGTTTTGTCTTTAGATATATATAATGATATCAAAGTAAAAACGTTATCTCAGGTTCGCGGAACAGTTCAGGCTGATATTTTGAAAGAAGATCAAGCACAAAATACTTGTATTTTTTCAACAGAATTTGCCTTACGTTTAATGGGTGATGTGCAAGAATATTTCATCAAAGAAAACGTTCGTAATTTTTATTCGGTCTCAATTTCAGGATATCATATTGCTGAAGCTGGAGCGAATCCTATCACACAATTAGCTTTCACACTTTCTAATGGTTTTACTTATGTGGAATATTATTTAAGTCGTGGAATGAACATTAACGATTTTGGACCTAATTTATCATTCTTCTTCTCAAACGGAGTTGATCCAGAATATGCTGTAATTGGTCGTGTAGCTAGAAAAATTTGGGCAAAAGCTTTGAAAGCTAAATATGGTGCAAACGAAAGAGCACAAATGTTGAAATATCACATTCAAACTTCTGGACGTTCCTTACACGCACAAGAAATTGATTTCAATGATATTCGTACAACTTTACAAGCTTTGTATGCGATTTACGATAACTGTAACTCATTACATACAAATGCTTATGATGAGGCAATTACGACTCCAACAGAAGAATCAGTGCGAAGAGCTATGGCCATTCAGTTGATAATTAATAAAGAGTTAGGTTTAGCGAAAAATGAAAATCCAATTCAAGGTTCGTTCATTATTGAAGAATTAACGGATTTAGTGGAAGATGCTGTTTTAACTGAATTTGACAGAATTACAGAAAGAGGTGGCGTTTTAGGTGCCATGGAAACTATGTACCAAAGAAGTAAAATTCAAGAAGAATCTATGCATTATGAAATGTTGAAGCATACGGGTGAATTCCCAATTATTGGTGTGAATACATTCTTGAGTTCAAAAGGTTCTCCAACTGTTATTCCGGCTGAGGTTATTCGTGCTACAGAAGAGGAAAAACAATATCAAATTAATATGTTAAAACAATTGCATATAACTTATGAAGATAGGGTAGAAGAACAATTAACTAAATTACAAGATGCAGCCATCAAAAACGAAAACTTATTTGAGTTATTGATGGAAGCTACTAAAGTTTGTTCATTAGGACAAATCACAAATGGATTGTTTGAAGTTGGTGGTCAATATAGACGCAATATGTAAGAAAATATCTTTCTTGATAACAGAAAAAAGGTCAAACAAATTAATGTTTGACCTTTTTTATATTTAATAGTTATTTATAGCGCTGGTTCGTGTATACCTTCTTTAATTTCTTCAATCATTTTTCGATTGAAAGCAGGTAAATCGTCTGGATTTCTACTAGTAATTAATCCTTTGTCTACAACAACTTTTTGGTCAAACCATTCTGCTCCTGCATTTATTAAATCTACTTTAATAGATGGGTATGAGGTCATTTTTCTACCTTCAACTACTTTTGCATTAATTAAGGTTTGTGGTCCGTGGCAAATTGATGCGACAGGTTTTCCTGCTTCAAAAAATGCTCTTACAAACTTCAAGGCATTTTCGTTAGTTCTTAAACTATCGGGATTGATTACACCACCTGGTAATAGTAAAGCATTATAATCCGCAGGATTTGCATCAGCTATATTTTTGTCTACAGGATATGATTTCCCCCAGTCAGTAGAAGCCCATGCTTTTATACTGTTTGATTCTGGACTGATAATTTCTGTTATCCAACCTTCTTTTTCTAAAGCTTCTTTTGGTGAGCTTAATTCTACTTCTTCAAATCCATTGGTAGCTAAAATTGCTATTCTCTTTTTCATAGTATTTTGTTTTTAAAGATTATTAATAATTATTTTGATAATAAACTAAGGATAAAAATCGATTTTCTTCTTATACTATTTTAGTAAATTGTTACAGAATAGTAAGGTTTGTTATAAATAAATAGCTAAGATGATTTCTTACTTCTTGTTGAGTGAATAAATTCCACCACCAAAAAGGACTATTGCTAATCCTATATAAAGAAATCCTCGCTCTTTTCCTGAATCATTTGAGGCATCAATTTCTAATCCTAAGACTTCAACTTCTGCGCTACTGTTTGATACCTTATTAATACCTAAATATCCAATATAAATTGCTCCAAGTATTAAGACTGCTCCGATTATTTTTCCGATTTTCATAGGGTTTAGTTTTTTAGATTTATAATTAGTGTAAATTTATTTACAAATTTATTTTCACGAATTATAAAGTATTTTGTATTGTTTACAGAATTACCATACATAAAAAAAAGGCCTTTCTTTCGAAAGACCTTTTAGGTTAATCAGAATTAATAACAACTTATTTAACAATGATTTTTTCAACCAAACCATCTTTAGTTTTAAGAAGATAAATTCCTTTTGGGTAATTCATTTCTAAACTTGATATATTTTCTTGTTCCGTAATTTTTCTTCCTGAAATATCGAAAAGACTTACTGAAACTTCTCTGTTAAAATAAACTATTCCATCTTTAACTGGATTTGGATAAACTACAAACGCATTTGATGAAGTAGTAAAATTTTCATTTGTTAAAACATCATTTGTAATTTCATAAACACTAATTGTGGCACTTACTTCATTCGCCATTACTACCAAACCTTTTGCAAGAGGACTGACAGCTGGAGCAATATAAATTATTCCTTCTGGAGCTAAATCTCCACCAACTGTTGCTATAGTTCTGTTGTTTTTATAGGAAACAAAAGTTGGAGCTAATGGGTTTGTAATATCGTAAGTCATTAATCCACCAGTTCTTTCTAAAGTAATGAATGCATAAGTAGCACCATTAATTGTTGCCACAGTAATTCCTTCTGGTTCTGGACCTTTATTGTCACTTCTGTTTTTTAAATTATTGTTGTCGTTACTTACATTGAATAAGGCTCCATAAGTAGGATCATTTGCAGTAATTTTTTCAAATTCATCACCACTGTCATAAACTATTTGTCCTGTAGTTGTATTCCAAATACTAAAAGAACGTGCTCCAAAAACATGAATTTCATCAAAATCACCATCATTATCAGTATCACCAGTTGCATTAGTAACTGTTAATCTTCCTAGATTAGAATTCATTTTAAGGATATCAGCATTAGGGAAAACGGTTGGATCTAAAATATATGAACTGCTACCAACTCGAACTTCTTCTGATAAACCGTTGTAATCTCTTGCATCACCCTCATTAGCAGTAACTAAATAAGTTGTTCCAGCAACTGTGTAATGAGCTATTGCATCGGGCATATACATTCCTTTAATAGGCCAATTTCCCATAAATATTGCTCCAAATTGATCAGAACTATCTAGTGTGTTTCCTGAAAGATTATGATCTTTTAATCCTAATGGACTAATAGCTGTAATTTGATTTGTAACTAAATTAATAGTAGCAATTGCATTGTTTTCTTGTAGAGAAACCCAAGCTGTTAATCCATCATCTGCTATGGTGATATATTCTGGTTCAACATCTTTAGAAACTGTTGCGTTAACTCCAAAAATACGAACACCACTAGCTCTTAAAGTTGCTAATTGACTATCAAAAGCATTAAAGTTTAAATTTGTTACATCCGATTGTTGAACATTGTTAAATCCACCAGTGACATTTATGATTGAAATACTTCCTTCTGGATCAATTGTGTAATCATCATTTGGTTGTCCTTCGTTAGCTGTTAATACTTTTGTGCCATCTGGAGTAAATGTAATCATATCTGGTAGTACGCCTACTTCAACGATTGAACCAATTGTTCCATTTGTATCCATGAAAACTACTTTTCCATTACCAAAATTAGCTCCTTCAATTGTTGCAGCAACAATGCCATTTTTAACAGTAATACTTGTTCCTCCTATTCCGTATGAAGATAAATCTATTGATTGGATTGGAGTTATTGCTGATGGATTTGAAAAATTTAATACTTCAATTTTAGCTGCGGTTGAATTCATTACAAACAAACGTTGCGTTGTTGGATCATGAGCTACAATTTCAGCCGAACCAGTTGCGTCCACTAAATAACTTGATAAATAGTTAATGTTTAATGCATTTGAAGCTGTTGGAGCATCAGTTTCATCATCTAAAATATAAAGTAAGCTTTGAGAAATTCCACTAAGATTAGCTCCAGTTGGATTTAAAAGCTTTAAAGCAAAATATGTATCTCCATTTGCAACTGCATCATTATTTAAAGTAATTGAAATAACTTGTGAAGTTGAATTAGCTGGAAAAGTTACGGTTTCATTCGTATAAACATATTCTGTTCCGTTTGTGGCTGTTCCTGAATTTAAAAGAATTGCAACATCAACAGTTACGACTGAAGTGGAAGCATTTGAAAGATTAATTGTAATTGAAGCAGTTCCATCATTTTCATTTACAATAGTAGTTTCAGTAGCAAAAGATAAATTTGAAGTAATAATAGGATTGAAAGTTCCAGGTGAAGCAAATACATCTAAACCAATTGATTGTCCAACTAAATTTGTTGCTGGTGCCCAATTTGTTCCGTCATTTAAATTACCATTTGGATTTAATAATTCTAAAGAAGGACCATTTCCATCAGGTGATAATGGCCAAGGAGTTGCATCATCATAATTAACTTGACTAATAATTACCCCTGTTGAATTTAAAATTTGAAGATTTTCACCTCCATTTCCTAAAGCATTACTAATTCCTTGAGGCAAATCAATAAAGGAAGCCCCATAAAAAGCATCTGCACTTGTTTTGTCAGTTGCAAGTAAAACAATACCATTGGCAGCAAGGTTTAATTCTTCAAATTCGAAAGTAAAGTTGCTCTCGTCTTTGACTTTAATTCCGCCTAAAGCAATAGTTGTATTTGAATTATTGTAAATTTCAATAAATTCTAATTGATTTGAATTTGCAGAAGGAGCATTATACATGATTTCAGAAATAAGTAATCCCGAAGTTAAAGCATTATAATACAAATTTGGACTAACGTAGGCAGGTGACAAAGTATTGTTTGCAGTATCTTGAATATTACTTACTGTTAATTGATAAGCACTTCCAGCGGTAAAACCTATATGAGTTAATGTGACAGAATTCAATGTAGCATTGTAAACAGCACTCGAAATCGTTAAGCTTGAAGCAAAAACATAATTTGCAATAGTTTCAGCTGTAGCTTGATTTAAACTTTCAGAAAAAATAATTTCAACTGAGTTTTGAGTCAATACATTTACAATAGCAACTGTTGGAGCAGAAGTATCGTTTGCAGAAATCACAAATTGAGTTGCATTAAATGGTAAATCTGGAGTTGTACCATTGTTGTGATCGTCAGCAGAAGTGTCTTCTGTTTGCCAATTAGCTAGATTGTTTAACTGAGATAAATATCCGTTAGCATCTAAACCAGTTCTAATACCGTTATAATTTGCCATATCAGCTCCTTCGGGTAAAGTAATAGCAGTAGTTCCTAAAGTTAAACCCGAATTTGTCAAATCTCCAAAACCTGTTGAAGAATTGGAAATTGCAGCAAGCATTGTTGAAACAGTTCTTGGAGAAGTGCCTAAAAAAGCAAACATAGCATCACTTGAACTAGAAAGTCCACCAGCGTTATTAACAGTAATACTTCCAATTGATGGAGTAATAGTTGCGCTTATATTGTTAATTGAAATAATAGTTCCTGCTGGAATAATTGTAGTGCCAGAAGACCATGTAAAATCTCCTTCGTCAGTACCAAAACTTGTTCCATTCCATTCAGAATCACAAAAAATGATAGTAGAATTAACTGGAATCTCTTTAAAAGTCACAAATGCGATATCATCGTCGCCATCTGCATTAAACCCAACAAATGCGATGTCTCCAGTTGTGGTTAACTGAGCTTGTACAAAGTAGGTTAGTAAACATAAAAGTAAAGTAAATTTAATTTTCATAAGATAAGTTTATTGTTGTTTGTACAAACTTACCTTATAAATGAGGTTGAAAGGGTTACCTCAAAATCATCAATTTATTTTTTTAACATTATTAAAATGTGTCTTAAAAATTAAGAAGTAAAGGAATTGTAAAATTGGGACTAACTATTCTTCTCTTCATTAAATTTACGAACAATAGCTTTTAATTTTTCAGCACGAGCCACTTTTTTAGCTTTTGCTTTGTCTTGTTCTTTGTGTAATTTATCGTTGTGTTTTTTGATGTTCTTTTCTGTATTTCTTCCCATAATTATAAATTTAAGGTGTTTTTTTTGTCAAGTTTTAAATATCCAATATGTTTTTGGTCTTCTACTTCAATAGCAGTTTTTGTGATTTTTAATTGAAACTTTGATTTGAATTCTTCTGATAAGATATCATTAATTCTGTAAATATCATCAACGTCAATTCCAAACTTGTCATCAATATGTGATGCTCCAGTGCCTTCAAATCCACAATGTTTAAAAAAAGTTGTTTTTTTACTGTTTTTAATGGCCGAAACTTTGCTTTTTGCAACGGTCAATACTTTGTAATGATATTCTTCAAATTCATTTTCTTTATAACCACCTAAATTTACAAAAAATAATTTTTCTATACTTTCAATAGATTGATTTCGTTCTACTACTTCTATAGAAAACCCATCAATACAAGTGACTTTTTGCCAAGCATCAATGTGAATTCGACCTTTGGCTTCGGGCCAAAATTGTTTCATATTCGGAATTAATTCAGTTAATGAGTTTCCTATTCCGAAAAAAATATCGTGTTGTTCCGTTACCCTTCCTTTAGGTCTGCAGCCCAACATTATCATATATAAATGATTCTTTTCTTTCATTTTTCAAAAGTACAAATTTTTGTTAAATAAAAAGTTTGGCACGGCAATTGAATAAGTATTAACATCGTTAATCAATTAAAAATAAATATCATGAAAAAAATTACTCTTATTTTAGCTTTTATCGGAATGATAACACTAAACAGTTGTACCGTTAATGATACACCACCAGCACAAGTTCAGCAAATAAATAACACTTACGTAAGTGAAGTTTTTGAAGTAACTACTTCTTTTGGACCAAATAATGATTTTAGTAAGTTGGTCACATTTAATCCAGCTATATATAATTCAGATACAGTTTTAGTTTACCATTTATATGATGTTGTTAATGGATCTGATGTTTGGAGAATAATGCCTCAAACCTATTATTTCGATGGCGGAGTAGAATTAGATTACAATTATGATTTTACAAGATATGATGTTAATCTTTTTTTAGATTCAAATGCTAACTTAGGTAGTTTTTCAACTGCTTGGACACAAAATCAAACCTTTAGATTGGTTGTAGTTCCAGGTTCATTTAAAATGGCAAATAAAGTTGATTACTCAGATTACAATGCTACAATAGAAATGTTAGGTTATAAAGAATCAAAAATTAAAAAGTTAGATTAAAATATTAAAAATAGTTTGTTAGTTTGGTTAGATTAGTTTGTTTTTAAAAGAGGTTGCTGAAAAGTAGCCTCTTTTTTATTTTTCATGTTTATCTCTGTATAATGAATAAGCTATTCCTGCTAATAATGAAAAGGCAATAAAACCTAAGGAAGCCCATTCAGGTAATTCAATATAATCATGAGCTAGCATTTTTATTCCCACAAAAGTTAGAATAGCAATTAAACTATATTCAAGATAACTGAATTTTTCTAACATATTAGCTAAAAAGAAATACATTGAGCGTAAGCCTAAAATTGCAAAAATATTAGAACTAAAAACTAAAAAGCCATCTGAAGTAATGGCTAAAATTGCAGGAACACTATCCATAGCAAAAAGAACATCCATTAATTCAATTACAATAAGCGCAACAAATAAAGGGGTAGCGAATAAAATTTTACGTTTTCTTACAAAAAAATGTTCTCCTTCCATGTGCATGGTAATTGGCATAACTTTTCTCAGACCTTTAAAAACAAAAGATTTTTTAGGATTAAAAACTTCTTCATCTTCTTTTTTAAATAACATTTTTGCTGCTGTAAAAATTAAAAATACACCAAAAACATAAACCATCCAACTGAATTTATTGATTAGCATTACACCAAAGTATATCATTAAGCCTCTAAAAATTATTGCGCCAAGAATTCCCCAAAACAAAACTCTATGTTGATATTTTTGTGGGATTTTAAACGATGAAAAGATTACAGCAATAACAAATATATTATCTACACTTAAAGAAAGTTCAATTAAATAACCCGTAATAAACTTCATGGAAGCTAATGTGGGTGTTATATTAGAAGGGTTATCAATAAAACCATTAGAGTAAATCCAGTAAATAACACCTGAAAATAAAAAGGATAAGGTTACCCAAATTGCTGTCCATATTCCAGCTTCTTTAGAGCTTATTATATGTGGTGTTTTATTAAAAATACCTAAGTCTAAGGCCAAGAAAAATATTATTGAAGCAATAAAAATAATCCAAACTATCATAATTTCTACCTATTTAAGGTACAAATATAGTGGATTACTTCTTTATTATTGAATTATCAATATTTTATTACCATTTTAATTTAACCCTAAAATTTTAGGGGCAAAAATATTTTTATTTGATTTTTTGCTTATATTTGCATTAAAATAACAGGGTATAACTTAAATTTTAAATAATTATGTCAACAATTCGTTTTAGAGCACTTGAGAAAGCTAATTCAAGAACACCAGTAAATGTAGAAGAATTAGATAAAAAATCAGTCATTTTTGGAAGCAATGTTTTTAATGATAAAACTATGCGTCAGTTTTTAACTTCTGAGGGTTATAAAGCTGTAAAAAGTGCTGTTCAACACGGAACAAAGATTGACAGAAAGTTAGCAGATTATATTGCATTAGGGATGAAAGAATGGGCGCTTTCTAAAGGAGTTACTCATTATACACATTGGTTTCAACCCTTAACAGGTGGAACTGCTGAAAAACATGACGCGTTCTTCGAAACATCTTTTGATGGTAGTGATCCTGTTGAAAAATTTGGAGGAGATCAATTGGTGCAACAAGAACCAGATGCATCTTCTTTTCCAAATGGAGGAATTAGAAACACATTTGAAGCAAGAGGTTATACAGCTTGGGATCCAACATCACCAGCATTTATTTATGGAACTACACTTTGTGTACCAACAGTTTTCGTTGCTTACACAGGAGAATCGTTAGATAACAAAGCCCCATTATTAAGAGCATTAAATGCAATTGATGATGCTGCGACAGAAGTAGCAAAGTATTTCGATAAAAACGTTAAAAAAGTAACACCAACTTTAGGTTGGGAACAAGAATATTTCCTTGTTGATAGAGCATTGGCTAATTCACGTCCTGATATTATGGCGACAGGTAGAACCTTATTAGGTCACACTGCAGCAAAAGGACAACAATTAGATGATCATTATTTCGGTTCAATTCCAACTCGTGTATTAAATTATATGAGAGATTTAGAAAACGAATGTATGCTGTTAGGAATTCCAGTTAAAACTAGACATAATGAAGTAGCTCCAAGTCAGTTTGAATTAGCTCCAATTTTTGAAGAAACTAACTTAGCGGTGGATCATAATTCATTATTAATGGATGTAATGCAAAAAGTTGCAGAACGTCATGAATATAAAGTGTTATTTCATGAAAAACCATACAAAGGAGTTAATGGATCAGGGAAACACAATAACTGGTCTTTAGCAACTGATACTGGAATTAATTTATTAGCTCCAGGAAAAACTCCAATGAGTAATCTTCAGTTCCTGACTTTCTTTATTAACACAATTAAGGCAGTTCATGATTATGAAGAATTATTAAGAGCTGCAATTGCTTCTGCAAGTAATGATCATAGATTAGGAGCTAATGAAGCACCACCAGCAATTATTTCGGTTTTTATCGGTGCTCAGTTAACAAAGGTTTTAGCAGAATTAGAGGGTGTAACTAATGGGAAATTATCACCAGAAGAAAAAACAGATTTAAAATTGAATGTAGTTGGTAAAATTCCAGATGTATTGTTAGATAATACAGACAGAAACAGAACATCACCATTTGCTTTTACAGGAAATAAATTTGAATTTAGAGCCGTTGGTTCAACTGCAAACTGTGCTACTTCGATGACTACATTGAATGCAATGGTAGCAAGACAATTAATGGATTTCAAAAAAGAAGTTGATTCTTTAATCAAGAAAAAAGATTTAAAGAAAGACGAAGCTATTTTTAATGTGTTGAGAGAATATATTAAAGGTACTAAAAAAATCCTTTTTGAAGGTGATGGTTATAGTGAGGCTTGGGAAATTGAAGCAAAAAAACGTGGATTAAGCAATCATAAAACAACACCAGAAGCATTAAAAGCTAAAGTTTCTAAAAAAGCAATGGATTTATTTGAAGGATTAAACATAATGAATCATGTTGAGGTTGAATCACGTTACGAAATTGAATTAGAAGAATATACTAAGAAAATTCAAATTGAAGGTAGAGTTTTAGGCGATATTGCTCGTAATCATGTAATTCCTACAGCTATTAAATACCAAAATACTTTAATAGAAAATGTTAGAGGTTTAAAAGAAATTTTCGGAAAAGAGTATGAAAAAGTAGCCAAAGAACAAATTTCAATGATTAAGGAAATTTCTGGACACATTGAAGGAATTAATATAAATGTTGAAAAAATGATTGATGAGCGTAAGGAAGCAAACAATTTAACTGATATGGAAAAAATGGCTGCTGCTTATTGCAATAAAGTTAAACCTTACTTTGAAGTTATTAGAGAACATGCTGATAAATTAGAGTTAATGGTAGATGATGAAATGTGGACTTTAACTAAATACAGAGAATTGTTGTTTTCAAAATAATTCTTTACAGATTTCAAAAAAAGGGTTTATTCTTAATTGAGTAAGCCCTTTTTTGCATATAAGCCTTATTTTTGATTAATATTTTAAATATTTAATATTTAGGAATAGCTCTTATTGCTAAAAAATCAACATTTTAACGATTGTTTTACTTGTTTCGTCGAAAATTTTAGGGTTTTAAGTAAAATAAATTTGGCGGTTTAAAAAATTATTTTACATTTGAACTCAATGAGCGAAAGTTATGCTTCTAACCTAAACTATTTTATAATAGTAGAGCATACTAAAAATTATACTTTTGTATAATTATGTAATTGTGTATCCCTGCAAGCACAAGATGTTTTTTATTTAAGAAAAATAATTCTTTTAAATTTTAAAAGTTTTTTCAGCCCCAAATATTGAAATTGTAACCAATTAAATATTTATATTATGAAAAACTTAATTTTAAGTGTGGCCTTTCTAGTGGCTACGGGAACTGCATTTGCTCAAGGCAACGTAAGTAGTGTTTCTCAAGATGGTACAACCAACCAGTCTAATGTGTTGCAAGTCGGTATGACTAACAATTCTGTTGTGAATCAATTAGGTTCTAACTCAGCTATTAGTGGTGAATCAAACGATTCCGATGTTAATCAAAACGGGGTTTCTAATGATTCGGATGTTAAACAAGACGGAGATTTTAATGAAGCAGATGTTATTCAATTAGGAGATAACAACGATGCTACAATCGATCAAGGTGTTGGTTTTGCAGAAAGCAACGAAGCTATTACTACACAAACAGGTGATGGTAATACCTCAATGCAAAAACAACGTTTTGATAACAACTATGCAACAACTACACAAACAGGTGATGGTAATGATGCTATTCAAGATCAAAGCTCAGGACCAAACTCTTCTCCAGGAAATCTAGCTTATATCACTCAATTAGGAGATGATAACATGGCTGACCAAAAACAAGTTGGTAGCTTAAATGATGCAATGATTTCTCAAGTAGGAACTAATCATTACGCAATTCAACGTCAAACTGGAAACAGTAATGATGCAAATGCTTACCAAGGTGATACAGACAACTGGTCAAGTCAAAAACAAACTGGAGATGGAAACTACGCTTTAGTTTTCCAAAATGACATTAGCAGTGGTGGATTTAACGTTGCAGAACAAATTCAAACAGGTGACACTAATTATGCAGTTATCGATCAAGGTTTAGGTTCAGTTACATCAAATAATGATGCATGGCAAAAACAAGTTGGGGATGACAACTATGCTTATGCAATTCAAAGAGGTGATAGTAATGTTTCTAGACAAAACCAACTTGGTGATGATAACAGTTCAAGTCATGATCAAAATGGTGATGATAACTATGCAAGATCAGTACAAACTGGTGATATGAATGGTTCTACTATCAATCAATTAGGTGACTTAAATGTTGCTAATACTTTCCAAACAGGTCAATTACATATGAGTACTGTAGGACAAATTGGTAATGGAAACGTTTCAACAGTTACACAATCTAACTAATTTTTAATACAAGATGAGATAGTTCTCTTTAGATGAACTATCTCATCTATATTATTTAAAAAAACCATATCATGAAATCAAAAATATACATAGTATTATTTGCAATCATTTTTACACAAGTTGGTTTTTCTCAAGAAAAAGATACTAATGGTGATTTTAAACAATATAGTTCTTCCCTTTTTGATTCAGAACAAAATTCTTTATTTGTAGTTTCTACTATGACGGATAAATTAAATCCAGTTCAATTAAACCAAAATAAAGTTAATATTCAACAAATTGGAGATTATAATGTAATAAATGCTACTGTCAATTCAGATAATTCAAATCTATTTATGACACAAAATGGGATCAATAATTCAATTGATTTAATTAAAAATACACCAGAATTAACTCAAAGTATTTCACAAATTGGAAATAATAATGCAATTAGTGATTTAACCTATTACACAAATTATAAAGTGAATATGGAAATGAATCAGATTGGAGATAACCAAAGTATTCAAAGTATAGGAACAAATTCCTTGTCAAAAGATATGAAAATTTCTCAAACAGGAAATGGTGCTTCAATAATTATAATTAATCAATAGAATGAAAAAATTAACTACATATTCATTACTTTTTGTTTTTTTATTTTTAGCAAATTTCACTTTTTATGGTCAAAATAAAGAAGTAGAAGTAAAAGCAAAAATTGTTCTTGAAGAAGTAGAAGGAAATATTAAAATTACAGGTACTGCTGAAAATTTAACGGACATTATTCAAAGTATGACTTATAAATTATCAGTAATAAAAAAGAATATTAAAACAGAAAATCGTTCAACAAATGCTCAAGAAGGTGTTTTTACTTTGGATGCAAATGAGAACAAAAACCTATCCACAACACAAATTAATAGAAGCAGTGAAGACGAAATAATTGTTCTATTACTTTTTTATGATGAAAACAATCAAATTGTTAGTAAAGATAGAGTCGTAATTAGCGACGAAAAAAAAAAGGATAAAGTAATCATTTTAGATGATGGAATTGAATTGTCAGGAATAGTAACTGACGAGACAAAAACCAAAATGGGAAAAGATTTTTATGATAATTTTTATTATTTATATAGAGATTATAATTTAAATGCAAAACAAATAGTCAAAGTAAATGAAGAATTAAGTTTTGGAAGAAATACTAAAATTGTAATTATGGTTGAAAATGACATAGTGTTTGAATTTTTGGCAAGGCCAGATGAAGAATTTTTAGAAGCAATGGCAAAAACTGCATTATATGAAACCTATCAGTTTTTAAAAAAATTAGAAAACGAAAAAAAATATATTACCCAGTATTAAATAAAAGCCTAAAATCATGAAGTTTTCAATCCTACTACTAACGGTGTTTTTTTCATTTTCAATGAATGCCCAAGATTTGGTTTATAAGCCAAAAAACCCTGCATTTGGTGGGGATACTTTCAATTATCAATGGCTGTTAAGTTCAGCTGAATCTCAAAATAAATTAAAGGACGATGGGATTGAAACGGATAAAAAAACAGAATTAGAAAAATTTATAGATAATTTAAATTCTCAACTTTTAAGTCAAGTTTCAAGATCACTATTTGCAGAGCAATTTGGAAATGATGGAATCTCAGAAGGCACATATACTTTTGGAAGCTTATCAATAGATGTTTATCCGTCAGATGGTGGATTAACCATAAGTATTTTAGATACTACTACCGGTGAACAAACACAAGTAATTATCCCAAATCCGTAAATTTATTTATGAAAAAACTTTACTATTTTTTTTTCGCCATTTATTTTTTATATGGTTGTAGTGCTTATTATAATCAACCTACAGGGATTGAAAGAGCCATTATTGGTGAAAGTACACCTGCGACTTCATTATTGAAAAATTTACCTAAACCTAAAGAACCTATTGTCATAGGAATTTATAAGTTTAGAGATCAAACAGGACAATATAAAGCTTCAGAAGTAGGAAGTACTTTTAGTACTGCAGTAACACAAGGAGCAACTTCTATATTAATTAAAGCCTTAGAAGATTCAAAATGGTTTGTTCCCATTGAACGCGAAAATATTGGAAACCTTTTACAAGAGCGAAATCTTATTCGTTCTACAAGACAAGAATATTCAAAAAACACAAACGAACCTCAATTAACACCACTATTATATGCCGGAGTTTTACTTGAAGGTGGAATTGTATCTTACGATTCTAATATAATTACAGGTGGATTTGGTGCACGCTACTTTGGTGCTGGTGGTTCTACAAAATACAGACAAGACAGGGTTACAATTTACCTTAGAATGATTTCAACATCCAATGGAAAAATATTGAAATCCGTTTATGTTTCAAAAACACTTTTTTCTCAAGCTATTGATCAAAGTTTTTTTAGATATGTAAAATTCAAAAGACTTTTAGAAGTCGAAACTGGATACACTACAAATGAACCTGTACAAATGGCCGTTACAGAAGCTATTGAAAAAGCTGTTGAATCTTTAGTTTTAGAAGGTATAAAAGATAAAATTTGGTCAGCAGATGCACCTCAAGCTGAAATTGACGAATTGATAAAAAAATACGATATAGCAGAATCTGTAGCCGATTCATCAGCAATTTACAACAGAAAATTAACTAAAAGAAGATCTGATTTTGCAATGGAATTAGATGGTGGTGTAACAAGAATTCAGGGAGATTATGCTAACCCACTTTTTAGACCATTTTTTAAAGGAAGTTTAAAGTATTTTTTTAACGAAAGTGTAAATTTATCCTTATCTGCTGGATGGAATAAATTAGATAATAAAAACCGAAAAAGCTTTCAATACCTAACCTTCGATGCTAATACTGAAATTCTATTTTTACCCAAAGACAAATTAACACCCTTTGTTTTTGGAGGTATAGGTTTCGCAACTACTAAAACTACCGACTATACACATTTTAAATTTCAATACGGACTTGGTTTAGAATATTTAGTCACGGATAGTTTTGGACTTAGACTTTTTGGAGAACATAATTTAGCTTTTAGTGACGATGTAGATTTTTTAATTGCAGGAAAAAGAGATGATTATTATTATCGATTTGGAGCTGGATTAACTTATTATTTTAAATAGCATTTAATATATAGAAACATGAAAAATAGTTATATAAAATTGAGCCTGTTCTTTTTACTACTTCTCTTTTCTTGTAGTGAAGATAGCATTGAAGAAATTCAGTTTGGAACCATTTCTGGTAGAGTAGTTGAATCTGGTACTTTTGAGCCTATTTCAAATGTAAAAGTATTTTCAAGTCCTAACTCTAGTATTGTTTTTACAGATGAAGACGGAAATTTTAGTATGATAGATGTTCCTATAGGAGATTATTCTTATCAAGCTAAAAAAGATGGTTTTATAACCAAGTTTGAAGCAGCAACAGTTACGGATGGTGCTAATACTGAATTGGTTTTCGAATTAGAATTGTCAACAAGTGACAATAAACCCCCTAATGCACCAGTTTTGGCTGCTCCGGCTGATAATGCTATAAATCAAAGCATTCAAGTTGATTTGAGTTGGACAGCTTCAGATCCAGAAGGTGATACTTTAGAATTTCAAGTCATATTAAAAAATGATGCAAATACTAACCAAGTAATCTATTCAAATATTTCAGCCACTACTTTTCAACTTACAGATTTGGTTTATGGAGTAAAATACTTCTGGCAAGTAACAGCTTCAGACGGAATTAATCAATTGGTTTATAGCACTGTAAGATCATTTACAACTGCTAATTTTCCAACAATGCGTTATTTATATGTAAAGAAAATTGGCCAAAATAATGTAATTTTTACTAGTGATGATGACGGAAATGAAATTCAATTGACTGATTCAGCAACCAACAGTTGGAGACCTAGAAAAAATAACCAATCTAATAAAATAGCTTTCATTCGTTCTAATGGAGCACAAAACCATATTTACACTATGAACCCAGATGGAACAGGTGTATTTAAGGTTACAAATTCCGTACCTATTGCTGGTTTTAATTCCGATTATGTTAATTTCTCTTGGAACACTAATGGAAGTCAAATTATCTATCCTAATTTTGATAGACTTTATAGAATTGGAAGTAATGGAAGTGGACTTACGCAATTATATCAAACACCAACCAGTAAATTAATTTCTGAATGTGATTGGAGTTTTGATGGAACAAAAATTGCATTAAAAACAAATAATCTTAATGGTTATAGTGCAGAAATTTATGTCATCAGTTCAAGTGGTGTGTTTTTAACACAAGTAATTACTCCTGTTTCTGGAGCAATAGGTGGATTGAATTTTTCTGTTTCAGGACAAAAAATACTTTTCACAAGAGATATTTCTGGTTTTGAAAATGCTAACTATAGACAATTAGATACTCGAATATTTCAACATGTTTTCTTAACAGCAACTACTTCAGAATTGCAGACTCAAAAACCAGCAGGAACAGTTGATTTAGATGTAAGGTATTCACCTAATGAAGCTGAAGTGATTTTTGTAAATACTTCTAATGACTTTTTGAGTACACGGTACATTCAAAAATATGAAATTGGAACTATTGATTCAAGAGAAACTCTTTTTACTGGAACAACTATGCCTGATTGGGAATAATTTCAGCTGGATTTACACACTAAAAAAATAGATTAAAACGTTTTCAATTAAAATACTTTTATGCGATTATTTCTGATTCTTTTTGTGACGATTTGTTTCAGTCAAAACAAACAAAGTTTTTATTTTGACTTTAATAAAAGTAGCTTTACTATTAATCAAGAAAATAATTTTCAAAAGTGGATTTCTGAAAATCCAGCGATTGAAGTTCTTAAAGTAGAAGGTTATTGTGATACTGTTGGAAGCAATGCATACAATATAAAGTTAGCTAAAAAACGAATTAATTTTGTTTTAGATAAACTAAAAATCCAAAAAGTAGTTTCAAAAATTCAACTTAAACCCTTTGGGGAAGATTTTGAGCAAGATGCTAAACAGGATTTAAATAGGAGAGTTGATGTTTATTTTAAAAATAAAGAAATTGGTTTAGACGAATTTCTTTCAACAAATGCATCTGGAAAATCAATTGTACTGAAAAGTTTGAATTTTTATAATAATTCTGGAACAGTGTTACCAGATTCTAAACCTGTTTTAGAAGAATTATTGACCACAATGAATAAATATCCTAAACTTAAAATCGAAATTCAAGGTCATATTTGTTGTCAATCATTACATGAAGCTGATAAAATTGAAGACATTGCAAAAGTTAGAGCTTTAGCAGTTTATGTATATTTAATTAATAATGGAATTAAAGAAGATAGATTAAGCTACAGGAGTTTTAAAAGTAGGAAACCAATCTATCCAATTCCAGAAAAGACAGAAGAACAACGAATCGCCAACAGAAGAGTTGAAATTATGATTCTCGATAATTAATTACGGCACGTTTTTTTATGTAATAAAATTGTTGTTACTTAGTTTTCTTAACTTAAAACCTTAAAATGAAGTCTTTCTTATCCATTTTTCTTTTCTTTTTTATAGCGAATACTTTTGCTCAAGAACAATTTGCTGTTTATTTTAACAGTGATAAATTCGAATTAACTAAAGCTGAAAATAAAAAGCTAGAAGCATGGATGACTCTTCATACCAAAGATAAAATTGTTGCCATAAATGGTTACACTGATGAAGACGGAAGCAGTGGTTATAATGATACATTATCCAAAAAAAGAGTGAATCATATCTTTACAATTATTAAAGAAAAAATTCCGTTTAGAGAAGATTTTGAAAGTAGAAGTTATGGCGAAAACTTTGATCAATCTAAGAATAAAGCCGAAAATAGAAAAGTAACGATTTACTACATCGAAGAAAAAGATTTAGCACGTGAAAACGAAATATTAGGTATAGAAGAAGAAGTTGAAATTATCGTTGACTCTACTTTTGTGCTAGATGAAATTATAGGAGATGATGCTCCTTTGGAAGAGCGCATTGCTAAAACTAAAGAAGGTAAAACGTTAATCTTAAAAGATATTAATTTTTATCACAATACGTTTGGAGTTATGAATGAATCTAGACCAATTTTATATGATTTATTTAGAATTATGGAAAATAATCCAAGATTAGAAATTCAAATTCAAGGTCATGTTTGCTGCAATGCAGATGTGACCGATTCTCGTTCAATTATGTTATCAAGAGAAAGAGCAAAAGCCATTAAACAATTTTTAGTATATCAAGGGATTAGAGCAGTTAGAGTCAGTTTTCAAGGTTTTGGAAGTTCGATGCCTTTGTATCCAATTCCTGAACAAAATGAAGAGGAACGTGTTGCCAATAGAAGAGTGGAGATTTTAATTGTAAAGAAATGATTTTGAGTTTTTTATTTATTTAAACTTTAATATGAAATCAACATTATTTATTTTAATTGCATTTATTTTATTCTCTTGTGAAAAAACTGAGCCTTGTCAAGATGCTTCAACTGGGCCACCTTATTTTTTTGTTGAGATTGTCGACTCAGCTACAAATGAAAATATTTTTACAAACGGAACTTATACAGAAAATCAATTATCAGTTTCAACTGCTCCTGCAACAAATACTAATTCGTATTTTTTTATTGCTGAGGATAATGCAAATATTATTCAAATTACTCCTTCTTGGTCTGAAGGGACATTTACCACAACGATTTCATTGCATAACCAAATTTCAATTTTAATTGTTTCTGAGATTTATAAAAGTGAAACAAGGTGTAATACTAATTATTTTCTAAAGAGTGTATCTATAGAAGGTTTTGATTATGAATTCGTAACTGAAAATGGTTTTTATAGAATAAAGATTGATTGATGATTTGTGAATTTGCGGTTTTTTTTAAAACATATAAGTCATTTAAGTTTTTTACTGACATCTTTGCTTTGTGAACTATGCGAAAAACTTTGCCTCTTTGCGTTACAATTAAAACATAACCTCAAACTTGTCAAGCTGAAGTTGATGCAGTTTCTCTTTTTCACCACAAAGAATTTTTCAATCTTTCATTTTTTTTTAACCACATAGGCAAATAGACTTTGTTTGTATCGTAGATGCTTCACTTTTCATAGTTTACATAGATTGATTGATAATCTGTGTTCTAATTTTATTGATTTCTCCAATTTCTTAAATCCGCGTTCCGAAAATCCGAACATCTGAATATCCAAAATTAGATTATCCTTAATCATTTTTATATCTTTGCTCATCAACAACACAACATACAAGAATATGAGTTCTGATTCAAGTCAACGTTACAATCTTCGTGGAGTTTCTGCTGCTAAAGAAGATGTTCACAATGCCATTAAAAACATAGATAAAGGGCTTTTTCCTAAAGCTTTTTGTAAAATTATTCCTGATTATTTAACTAATGATGATGCTTATTGTATCATTATGCATGCTGATGGAGCTGGTACAAAGTCTTCTTTGGCTTATATGTATTGGAAAGAAACTGGTGATGTTTCAGTTTGGAAAGGTATTGCGCAGGATGCATTGATTATGAATATAGATGATTTATTATGTGTGGGTGCAACGGATAACATTTTACTTTCTTCAACGATTGGTCGTAATAAGAATTTGATTCCTGCTGAGGTTTTGTCGGCTATTATTAATGGTACGGAAGAATTGCTTGCTGAACTAAAAACATTTGGTGTTACGATTCATTCTACGGGTGGAGAGACTGCTGATGTTGGGGATTTAGTTAGAACTATTATTGTGGATTCTACTGTTACGGCTCGTATGAAGCGTGCTGATGTAATTGACAATGCGAATATAAAACCAGGAAATGTAATCGTTGGATTATCGAGTTCTGGACAAGCTACTTATGAAAAAGGTTATAATGGTGGAATGGGAAGCAATGGTTTGACTTCTGCTCGTCATGATGTGTTTCATAAATATTTGGCTGAGAAGTATCCTGAGAGTTTTGATGCTTCTGTACCTGGTGAATTGGTTTATTCTGGTCAAGTTAAGTTGACGGATGAGGTTGAAGATAGTCCTATTGACGCTGGTCAATTGGTGCTTTCTCCTACTAGAACTTATGCTCCAATAATTAAGAAGATTTTAGATACTTATACTCCTAAAGAAATTTGTGGAATGGTACATTGTAGTGGTGGAGCGCAAACAAAAGTGCTACATTTTGTAGATGATGTACATGTAATTAAAGATAATTTATTTCCAGTTCCTCCTTTATTTAAATTGATACAAGAACAATCTAAAACGGATTGGAAAGAAATGTATCAGGTGTTTAATTGTGGACACCGAATGGAACTTTATGTTGATGAAGCTATTGCTAATGACATCATCGAAATCTCAAAATCATTTGGGGTTGAAGCTCAAATTGTGGGTAGGGTAGAAGAAAGTCCTACTAAGAGGTTGACGATTACCAGTGAATACGGAACATTCAAATATTAAAATAAAAAACCAACTCAAAATAGAGTTGGTTTTTTTTATCTGTACTCTGGATTCTCAAATTCCCAGCGTTTTCCGTTGTCCCATTCTTCTCTGGAGTTTCCGTAGTTGGGGTAACCTCCTTGGTTTTTTAGCATGTTGGCTAAGTGTAAGAGATTATAAGTCATGAAGGTGGTGTTTCTATTGGTGAAGTTGGAATCTGTTCCTAATGGGGGACTGATTTTTTTGCCTTGCCATTCGGTGTCACCGTAACTTGGTCCTGGCCCGACTTCTCCTATCCAACCTGCATCGGCTTGGGGTGGAATGGAATAGCCTACGTGTTGCAATGCATATAAAATTCCCATGGCACAGTGTTTTACTCCGTCTTCGTTTCCTGTTATTACGCAACCTGCTGCTTTTCCGTAGAAGAGGTATTGTCCTTTTTCGTTTGTTTTTCCGCTCATTGCGTATAATCTTTCGATTAGCTTTTGGCATTCTGAAGATTTTTCTCCTAACCATATCGGTGTTCCTACTATTAGGATGTCTGCTTCGTTGACTTTTTTGAAAAGGGTTGGCCATTCGTCTTCTTTCCAGCCGTGTTCGGTCATGTCTGGGTAGATTCCTGTGGCTATGTTGTGGTCTATGAATCTGAATTCTTCTATACTGACTTTTTCTTTTTTCATGATCTCTTTGGAGACGTTCATTAAAGTGTCGGTGTGACTTTTGTCTGGAGATTTTTTTAGAGTACAGTTTATGTATAGTGCTTTTAATTGGCTGAAGTCTGGTTGGCTCATACTAGTTGTGTTTTAAATTAAATTATATTTTTCTGTTTATTGAAAAGCAATTGGTGCTGCCAAACAACTGTCGGGAATATTGAATGCATTTACTAAAGCAACTGCATCGGGACGAATTTCCCAACACAATTGATTAACCATTTTTCTAACTGCTTTTGTTTTTACTGCTTCCATGTAGCCTTGTTCTAAATACCAGGCTTTGTTGTTTTCTATTTGGTGAAGCGCATACAATTGCGCTAATTTGTTTAAGGCTGTTTTGACTGCTTCATCTTCGACCGTTTCAATGGCTTGTTGGAATTGTTCTAATGTTACTCGTTCTAAGTAGGCTTCTGCTACATCAAGCATTTGGTGTTGCACTACGTTGAAGGCATCATAAGGTTCCATGCCTTTGTCTATTAGTTTTTTGATTCGGTTTGCGGCTGAAGCTACAATGCTTTTTTCTCTGTATTGAAAAGCTTTCAGATGGAATTCACTATCTAATAAATGGGTTTCGTCTGTGTTTCTGGTTGTGATTGGATTTTTTTCAGCCAATGCTGTTTTGGCATTTTCGAACACGTAATTTAAGAGACCCAAGGAATTCATTTCTCCAAAAGATTTTCTGAATTCTGATAATCTGTTTTTGGCTACCAATTGCATTAGTACGGTGTTGTCTCCTTCGAAAGTAGTGTAGATTTCGCTGTCGTTCTTTAGGGCATCGATTCTGTTTTCTGATAAGTACCCTTTTCCTCCACAGGCTTCTCTGCATTCTTGTAATACTGCCGTAGTGCTCCATGTGGAATAGGCTTTCATGCCTGCTGCCAAAGCTTCAATTTCTTGCATTTGTGCTTCGGTTCTTGTGGTGAAACGATTGGTTAGGTATTGCAAACCGAAGTGAATTGCGTAGGTTTTGGCTAAATGGGGTAACAATCTTCTTTGGTGTATTCTGTAATTTAGGATTGGTATCTCAGAGCCACCTTCTGGACCGAACTGTCTTCTTTGGTCTGCGTATTTTATGGCTATGGTTAGTCCTGATTTGGCGGCTGCTAGGGCTGAACGGGGAATTCCTATTCGGCCACCGACTAAAGTGCCTAACATGGTGAAGAATCTTCTGTTGTCGCTGGCAATGGGACTTTCGAATTGTCCTTGTTCATTTACCGATGCAAAACGGTCTAACATGTCTTCTTTTGGAATTACGACGTTATCGAAACTTAAAGTACCGTTGTCGACTCCGTTTAGGCCCATTTTGTGGCCGCAATCTCCTATAGTGACTCCTTTTATGGTGTTTCCTTTTTCGTCTCTTATGGGTACTATGAAGGCATTTACTCCGTAGTCTACTTCGTCTATGATTAGTTTGGCAAATACTGTGGCCATTTGTCCGTGTACGGCTGCGTTGCCTATGTATTCTTTTTGGGCGTTTTTATTTGGGGTTTGTATGGTGAATATTTTGGTTTTGTGATCGTAAGTCGCGGTGGTTTCTAGTCCTTTTACGTTGGAACCGTGATGGGTTTCTGTCATGGCAAAGCAACCTGGTAGTTTTAGGGAACCAATATCTTTTAAATACTTTTCGTGATGCTTTGCTGTTCCTAAAGAGTGGACACTCATGCCCCAAAGTCCGAATTGTACTCCGAACTTTATGACTAAACTTAGGTCGTGGTAACTTAAGGTTTCCATGATGGCGAAATAGTCTTCTATGTTTTCTCCACCACCGTATTCTTTGGGATAAGCCATGTTTCCAAAATTTTCTTTGGCTAAGGTTTTACACCATTCGTAAACGGTTTCTTGGTAAATGTCAACGTCTGTTGAGGTTTCATAAGTAAACTCTGGTCTTGAAAGTACTTCTTTTACTTTGTTTATGATGGGAGTTTGTGCTCCGTCTAAAAAGGTTGTTAGTTTGGCTACCTCAAAATTGGTGTTGGTTTGGCTTTTGGAGGTGAAGGTGTCTTCATTTAATTTGAAATTGCTGATGAATTCTTCTCCTAAAATCCCTAAATCGATTTCTATTTTTTTGAAAGCGGTTGCTAATGCTTTTATGTGTTCGTTGTTGTGGGATAAAGCTAGTGCGATATCATATAGTGAGTGACTGTTGGGATGCCGCCTTATTATTTCTTGTAATTCTTTGTACCAAGTGTGTAAAGTTTCTCTGGAAGGAGGATTGGCTACATCAATTTTATGTAAGAGGTATTCTTGTTCTTTTTGGGATAGCCAAGTTTGAGCTGTTATAAAAGTATGTAGGGTTTCAAATTCTTTTTGGGTTAGCAAATCATCTGACCATACTAAGTAGAATAGGGGTGCAAAGGCTTGTAGTTTTGAAGTATCTATAGTCATTGGTTTTGCTTGTTTAGTTTTAATTCGTTGTCAAATAGCCCACTAGTCTGGTACTTATGACTTAAATATAAGAAAATGTTAAGCGTTTCTTTTGGGTTTAAGAAACTTTTAGGTTTTGATAGGTTGATTGCAAACAAGGAAGCTTAGTTTATAAACAAGAATTGTTCCTTTATAGGAAAGGGCTGCTGTTTTTAAACAAGGGTTGTTTGTTTGGGTATTGCGAAAAAAAAGACCTACGGCAGAAGCAATAAGTCTTTTTTGTGTTTTTTTAATTTGTCCAAGGTTCTTTGTCCTTTGCATTTGAGAATTTTTTATTGTCATAGATGCTTATTCCTTGCCATGTTCCGAACCATAGTTGTCCTTTTTGGTCTTGAAAAATACTTTGCACTACATTGGAGGTTAATCCGTTTTCTGTTGTGAATTGGGTAAATTTAGTTCCATCATATCGATATACCCCAAAACCTTCAGCCGAAAACCAAATGTTTCCTTTTTTGTCTTCATAAAAATTATAGGTTTCTGGGCCTTTAATTATACCGTCTTTAGTAAAGTTGTTGAATGTTTTTCCATCAAATTTACTCACGCCTCCATTGAAGGTCCCAATCCAAATGTTGCCTTGTTTGTCTTCTAAAATATCTGCGGTATTGTTGTCGGTAAGTCCGTTTTTATTTGTTAAATGTGTAAATTCTTTTTTGTTGTATTTGAAAATTCCATTTCCATCGGTGACAAGCCACATCGTTCCGTTTTTGTCTTCTAAAAATTTGAAAATCAATTTATCAGAAAGCATGTGTTGTGGGTTTTCCACTTTATTATTGGGTAGTGTAAAAGGACTAAACCTCTCTCCATCAAAAAGACTAATTCCTCCAATAGTTCCTACCCAAATTACTCCCTTTTTGTCAATAGTTACTCCCCAAATTTCATCATTTTGTAAACCGACTTCTGTGGAATATGTTGTGAATTTTTTGCCATCATATTTTACTAATCCCGAAGAAGTACCAAACCAGATATTGCCCTTTTTATCTTCAACAATTTCTCTAACAGCCATCGATTTGTACTTTTGCTCAAGGTTCATTTTTTCGAGTGTTTGGCCATCGTATCTTATAATTCCATTTGCATTTGTACCAAACCAATAGTTACCTTTTGTATCTTGATACATAGTTCTAACAAATTGGCTTACCATTCCGTTTAAATTGGTGTGAATTTGTGGAAATGTCGTGCTTTGATTAAATAGTAATGGTGGTTTGCTTAGCTCTTTTTCTACCCTAACATCCTTAGGTTTTTCTTTCACTTGTCCGTTACAAGATGTCATTAGTAGTGTTAGAAGTAACAGCATTAAATTTCTTGAATTGATTATTCTTTTACTACCTGAATTTATCATAGTATGGTTTTTTTTGTGAAGTTTTTGAAACACGGATTTATAAAATTAGGGAAATTTTTATAAGTAGGCTAGGACTAGTACTAAATTATGTTTGGTTTTGTGTTGTGGTTATTTTTTGAGTTCTTTGCTGATTAAATCTATAATTTTTTCAATTTTATACTTTACGCCAATGGATTGGTCATTTGTGTATGTTGTGTTGACAATAATTAAACTTAAATAATCTTCAAAATCAGGATGTTTTAATAATTGTGTTGGGTCACTTGGTTCAAATAAATCTTTTAGTGATTTCTCTTTATTAAATGTTATTTGGGTAACCATTTTTCTAAACTTTTCGTCATCCAGAAACTCAATATTTAATCGTCC
Source organism: uncultured Flavobacterium sp. (assembly GCF_963975005.1). Lineage (GTDB taxonomy): Bacteria > Bacteroidota > Bacteroidia > Flavobacteriales > Flavobacteriaceae > Flavobacterium. The sequence goes on along the minus strand of NZ_CAXBFR010000006.1, from coordinate 12,492 downwards.
AATTTGGTAATGTTCCATTAAAAAGAGATAAAACCTTTCTTCTACTAAATTTACTGTAATAATTTCTTCTTCTTTTAACTCACTTAAAGAGCTGGGAAAAGCAGAAATTTTTTTTCGAAGTTCGGCATTAGTAATAAGGTAGAGTTTTCCAGAATTAGTTAGCTCATTGCTTACGCTCAATTCTGGGTCAAAGGTTGGTCGAGTAATTGTTCTTGAAAGGTTTCTATCTAGACTATCAATATTAATTAATGTGCTTTCTAAATTTCTATACGCCAATAATTTAATAGATGATGCTAAGATTTCATTTCGTATAAATATTTTACTATTGATTTGATTTAGATTGCTTTGGTATTCTTCTAAAAGTTGCGTTAAGATTTGTTTTTCTTGCTTTTTGTTCTGGTTACTTTGATTCCAATTATTAATTTGTAATGCTATTAAAATTCCAATTACTACCAACACAATTTCGCCAATAGCATAAATCAGGTATTTGCTGAATTTATTTTCAGTCAGCATTTTTTGCCTAATTTTTCTAAAGAATTTTATCATTTATTAGTTGTTAGTGTTGAATTGTATGTTTTTTTTAACCACATAGGATCATAGGTTTTTTTTATTGGTTTTAGGCACTTTGCTTTTTATAGATTGCATAGGTTTTGGAACGCGGATTTATAAAATTAGAGAAATTTTTATAAGTAGGGTAGGACCAAGTAATTACTTCTTATCAACTCTATTTAAATCCAAATCATGGAAATCAAAACTAAAATCTATATTAGGCGATATTCCTTTCATTTTTATGCTTTGCGCTTTTCCATTTTCATCTAACGAAAACATAGCAAAAGCATCTGCATTCATGTCTTGGTATTCCCATTTAATGGCAAATGTATTTGCTTTATAAAAAAACATTTCTCCATTAAGTTTTGGGGATTTATGTGCCTTCATCCATAATTTATCTCCTTTCATAAAAACTTCTACATTGCCAAACCAAGCATCTTTATAAACACCAATGTAATCCTCATATTTTAGTTGCGGGTGATCAGCACTTTTAACTGTTTCCCACACTTCTTTAGTAACAGCATCTCCTTCTTCTTTTCTGTTTTTAAAATAGATTGCATATTTATCTATCCATCCAAAATTATCTAGACCCAAATAACTATCTACAATTGTATTTGAAACGGCCAAGAAAATTCCGGCACCGTCATCACTTGTATTTGTTAAAATGACAACACCTAAATTGATGTCTGGAATCATAATTGTTTTGGATAACATTCCAGGAAGTCCCCCTGTATGTGAAACGCTCATATTTCCTTTTATATCCGATAAATCCCATCCTAAACCATACCCTGAAAAATGGGAATTATAACGTGGATTTCTATTTGCTTCCGTTACGGTATGTATTTTCCACATTTCACGTTGTGATTCTTGTGTAAATAGTTGTTTTTTTAGTTCATCACCATACTTTCCGTTGTTTAAATGCATCAGCATCCATTTAGCAATATCATCTACATTTGAATAAATTCCACCAGCGGCACCGTTTATCATTTCTTTAAAATCGGGTAGTACTTTTAAAGTCCCTGAATTTGAATCATGAGGTTTCGCCAAGTTGCTTTTATCTTTTACTCTATCTAAAGCTGCAAAAGAATTATCCATCTTAAGCGGTTGGAAAATTCTTTTTGAAATAAAATCTTCCCACGACATGCCTGATGTTCGCTTAATAACTTCACCAGCGACTAAATACAATAAGTTGTCATAATCAAATTGGGTTCTGAAAGCAGATACAGGTTTAAAATGCTGAAAACTTGCTAATAAATCGTCGATTGTAAAGTCTGAACCGTCGGGAAAAAACATGAGGTCACCAACTCCTAATCCTAGACCGCTTCGGTGCGTTAATAGATCTTGAATATTAAAGTTTTCAGTTACATAGGGATTGTACATCTTGAATTCAGGAATATGATCTTTAACCTTGTCTTGCCATGTTATTTTACCTTCTTCTACTAGAATTGCTAGTGCTGCTGTGGTGAAAGCTTTACTATTAGATGCAATTGCAAAATTGGTGTGTTGGTTTACGGGACTTTTTGTGACAGCTGATTTTACTCCGTAGCCTTTTGAATGGATTATTTTTCCGTCTTTTACTATAGCTATTGCTACTCCGGCAACATTAAATTTATCCATAGCATAAGCCATGATAGAATCTACTTGCTTGGTAGTGTATTGGCTATGACAAACGTTTGTTATGTATAAAGTAAAAAGAAGAGTTGTAAGTAGTTTGTAAGTTGTTTTTTTCATAAGTGTTTTATTTTATTTGCATTTAAGTGGCTGTTATTCATCACAAAATGCTCTATTTTAACTTCTTATGTCAAATATAAGTATAAACTTTATAAGTTGTTTAAAATCTCACAAAAGTCTATTAATTACAGTTTTTAATGGTTTAACTGTTTAATTGTAAAAAGGTTATGAAGATAAAAAGGTTTGTGGGAATGGTTTGTGTTTTGACTGCTGATTATCCGCATTGACTTTCCCAAACGCTAGTTTTTGTAGATTTTTTTTGGTTTATAGGTAGTTTTTAATCACATAGGCACATAGATTTTTCTTTGAAGGAATAGGCACTTTGCTTTGGATAGTTTTCATAGGGTTTTGGAACACAGATTTATAAAATTAGATAAATTTTTATATTTTTTTTAATTGTTTAATGTCCAGATTAATGCTTTTTCTTTTGTGGCTCTAAAGATAGTGTTGTGTTGTTCTGTTGGTTCATCTGAGTATTTCCATGAGAAAGTTGGTTTTTGTTTTTTTAGTTTTTTTTCTAGCTGTTGGGTATGTTTAGATATATCCTCGGCATCTGAACCTGCAAACCAAAGTTTTTTGTTTGTGTAGTCGTTGTTTTTGGTTAAGGATTCAAAATTCTTTACTAAATATTGTTCATTGAACCATAAAGAGGGGTCTATTGCTATGTAATTGTCAAACAATTTAGGGTTTAATATAAATGTTTCTGCTACAAAAAGACCTGCTAAAGATTCTCCGATGATAGCTTTTTTGGCGTTGGTTCTGTAGTTTTTATTTATGGTAGGTATCAATTCGTTTTGGATGAAGCTTCTAAAGTTATTTGAACCTCCTGGATTTTTTATGTATTCTAAATCATAGGCTATTTTGGAAGGTCCGGAAAGGTCTTTTCTTCGGTCTGTGTTTTCTATACCAACTAGTATGTAGGGAGGTATTTTGTTAGCTGCGATTAATTCACTTAATGTATTGGCCATGTGTGGGAAGTCTTCTTTGATTCCCCCATCTGGCATGTATAGCACTGGTAAGCTGTCGCTTGATTTTTCGTAGTTTGGTGGTGTCCAAACGTTGATTGTTCGGTCTTCATTTAGCACTTTTGAAGTGATTTTTAAACTGTCGTGCTTTGGAATTGGGTCGTTGTAGGTTATAGTGGCTTGTTTGCAGCTGAAGGCTATTGCAGCTAAGAATAGTAACAGGATTGTTTTTTTCATTCTTTTGAGTGTTGTATGTTGTATTGGTTTGTGGTTTTAACGCAGGTTTTGAGGATTTTTTAGTGTTGTTTTTGGAACGGGGTTTATAAAATTAGGAAGATTTTTATAATTGTTTTAATCTTTTGCTAATTGTTCAAGTTTTATTTTTTTTATTCTATTTTAGTTAAAGTACTTTTATATATAAAGTCCTCTCCTTCAGATTTTGATTCTTGTTCGTATTCGTTTCCATTTGTTTTAGTTATTTGAACTATCAAATCTGGAGTTGGCATATCTTTAGGTCTTCTATTCCAAAATGCATCATTGCCCCAAACTAATTTAAGTTTATAAGTACATTCGTCAATCCAGGTAATTTCTAATTTAATTTCTTTGTCTGCAAAATATTCACATTGTATTGAATCATTTCTTTCTATAGTAGATTTTACAATTCCTTTTTCAATGTTTTGAAATTTACCTGTTCTGAATTTTTTACAATTTTCTTGTGCATATGTAGTGAACGACATTGCAAATAAGAGGATTAGGATTTTTAGTTTCATTAAGGATTAGTTTTTGTTTACATTACTTCAATTAACTTACTGTAAAGGGAATCTACAATTTTTTCGTTTTTAATGGCTTTATTTAAATGCGATTGATAGTTGTTTTCGCTTTTTGAATTATCAAAGGTTATGGTTTCGTTTTCATAAGTCCATTTGCCTTTTTCTTGTTCTAAAATTTCGAGCATTTTTTTTAATTCTTGACCATATTCAATATGTGCATTAATGTAGGGTGAAAAAACAGGTTTCTGAATGGCATCTTTTTTTGTAAAACCTTTTGTAAAACCTATATATGCTTTGTGATTTTTATTTATATGTTGGGTTTTAGTTTTTAGAAATTCAACTCTGTTGTCTACAAATGTTTTATAGTTTATGGATTGGTCAATGTATTCTTGGATTATTATTTTTTGAAAATCAAATTCCTTTTTAGTTGCTAATAAGTTATAATCTAAAATACGTGGTACGGCAAATGCATTATAGGCATTACTCCATGCTACATTTACGCTATCGGATTTATTAAAAAACTCTTGTAGTGCTAAATAGACTTGCTGTTCTTCTCCAGTTGTAGTTTTAATTAAGTCTTTAATGGAGCTTTTTACATTGGAAGATAATTCGCCATAATTTGAATCAATAGCATCTGGATTGGCTAATGCATTTTGTTTATATTCTTTGACGGCTTCTTTCATGCTATTAAGTGGCTTTTGTCTATCATTTATTTTTTGCGAAAATTCACTTATAGTTCCTAAAAGCATTATTGTAAGTAACACATTGAAGGTTGTTGTTCCTCCATTTTCTTTTTTTCCAAGTAGGTACCAAAACAGCAATGCTATCAGAACTGTAAATCCTATCATTGTAAAAATTGTCCCAAAGGCAAGTCCAAAGGTATAAGCATCAAATCCGTAAATTCTAATATTTAGGAATATGATTATTACTGATGCTATTGAAGCATAGAAGAGATTTACTTTTGATAATTTAAAGGGGTGTTTCATTTTTTTATTACTTATTTACTTGCTTTTAATATGAAATAGTTGTTTCATATTTAAGATTTCTTTTCAAATATAACTAAAAACTTATACTATTGTCTAAAATCTTACAAATGTCTATTGATTACTTTTGTTTGCTATTTATGTGAGGGAAAAGATTATGAGGTTAAAAGGGATTGTAGAAATAGTTTGTGTTTTGAAACCTGATCGTAGCGGATTTTTTTATTTTTTAAATATAATAAAATTTAAAAAGCCCTTATTGTTACATAAAGGCTTTTTTGTTTTGAATGGTTTTTTTAACTTGCTTTGGGTAGCGAAATTATGAATTGGCTTCCTTTTCCTAGTTCGCTTTTTACTGTAATGGTTCCTCCGTTTTTGAGAATGAATTCTTTGCTTAGAATTAATCCTAAACCAGTTCCTTCTTCGTTATTGGTTCCTTTGGTTGATATATGTTCTTCAATTTTAAATAGTTTTTCTATTTTTTCTGAAGTCATACCCACACCTGTATCAATAATGTGCAGTTCAATAGTGTCTATGTTTTCTTGCGAGTTGATGGTTATGGTTCCTCCTTTTGGGGTGAATTTTATGGCGTTGTTTAGCAGGTTTCCAATGAATACAAAAGAAGTGTTTCGGTCTATTTCAATAGTGATGTTTGGAGGTACATTTGTTATTATTTGAATGTTTTTTTGTATGGCATTGCATTGATAGGGTGTAATGGTGTTTTCGACTAATTCTTTTAAATTGAGGTTTTCTTTGTTGATTTCTATTTGTCCAGTTTGTGTTTGCGACCAAGTTAGTAAGTTGGCTAACAAATCGAAAGTTGTTTTCGATGATTTATTTAATTGAATTATGATGTCTTTTTTTTCGGCTTCGTCAAAAGTATCATAGTCTTCTGCTAACAGATTAGTAAATCCTAAAATATTGTTAAAAGGACTTCTAAGGTCATGTGAAATAATGCTGAAGAATTTATCTTTAGTAGAGTTTATTTGTTTCAGTTCGTCTCGTTGGGTAGAAATGATTTCATTATTAAGAATGAGTTGTTGGTTGGCTTTTTTCTTAATTGCAAAACGGTTTAGCAGAATAATAATCAGTAGTATAACTAAAATAGATACTCCAATAAATGTATTGCTTAAGTTGGTTTGTTTAGTAATGGCTAATGCTTGAATTTTGCTGTTTTTTCGCAGTAGTTCATTTTCTTTATCTTTTTTTTCGCTTTCGTATTTGGTTTGCATTTCTGCAATTTGGTTGGAGCTATTTTCGCTGTTTATGCTATCTTTTAGTGCATTGTAGTTTTCTAAATATTTTAATGCTTTTTCGAATTCGCCCATAGCTTTATACAGCTCTGCGTAATTTTTATAAATGCCTAGTTTGTCTTCATTAGAATTTAATTTATTAGCCCATTGAAATGCAATGTCATAATGATATAAAGCTGTATTGTATTTTTTTTGTTCTTTATGGACTTCTCCGATACTTTTATTGGCAAGTAATACTCCAACTTGGTCGTTAATTTTTCGACTTAATGTTAGTGATTCTTCAAAATAATTTGAGGCATTGGTGTAGTTTTTAAGATGGTATTCTGCGTCGCCAATATTATATAAACTGATGGCTGTTCCGTAGGTGTTTTTATCTTTTTTAAAAATGGACAGTGCTTTTTTGTAAGATGTTAGTGCTTTATTATAGTCTTCTTGCAGTTTATATATTTCGCCTAATGTAGTAAGTTGAGAAGCTAAATTAATTTTAATGTTATTTTTTTCTGAAAATTTAATTGCTTCTTGAATGTATTCTAGTGCTTTTGGGTAATTTTTTTGTTCTAAATAAATGGAACTGATGTTGCTTAAAGTAAGTATGTAAACATCGTTTAGCCCATGTTCTTGAGAAATTTTTAGTGATTTAAAATCATATTTTAAGGCATTTTCATAATCGAAAAGGTCTAAATAAATGCTTCCTAGATTTGTGCTTATACTGCTTATTCCTTCTAAGTCGTTAATTTCTTCATATATTTTTAATGCTTTTAGATTGTTTTCGAGTGCCAAATTAAATTCACTCTTTGCCCATTGATTTATCGCTACATTTCCAATTGCTTTTGCAATGTCTTTTTTGCTGTCCATTTGAGTAGCAATTTCGAGAGCTTTATTAGCATATTCAATACCTTTGTCTGGATTAACTCCCCAATAAGCATAACTTAAGCCATTTAATACTTTAACTTTTTCGAGTTCTTTTTTATCAGGTAGCAGTGCTTCTAAACTGTCTATGTTAGTTTGAGCAAATAAAGAATTTGTAAATAAAGACAGAAAAAAGATTAACGAATATTTCATGTTTTAAAAACTAGTTAACTTAAATAAATGTTGTCTATAGTTTCATAATTAAGATTTCTTTTTAGGAGTATTAATTATGTAATATAAAAGTGTTATTTTACGATGAATACTATTTAATGTTCTTTCAAAGATAGGTGTTTATTTAATTTTTTATGGATAAAAGTGTATATTTTATCGTTTAACTGTTTGATTATGCAAATGTTGAAGAGTTGAAGAGTTTTAAAGGTTATTAGTTTAAAAGGGTTTGTGGAATTGGTTTTATATATATGTTGGCTTTTTTAGTTGTTTAATTTAGTAATTGTTTTTTTAATTTAATTACATAAAAAAGCTCTATAATTAGCGCTTTTTTATATTGTTCTGATTTTTAGATTATTCTGTTTTTATTTCAATTTTTCCAGTAATTGTACAAGAAGCTAGCACTGTGTTAAATATGGTTCCATGTTTTTCAATGTTCTTTTTGAGTAATTCAATATTTAAATTGCTGTCTTGGCTGTGAATTATTAAATCATAATTAATTTCATCCATTCTTGGTGGTTTTTCTAAACGAGTGGCGCTTACTGTAATTTCTGTTTTTGTGTATTCGAAATTCATTAAGATGGAAAAACGTTCTACATTTTTAAGGATGCAAGCGGAAAAAGAACCTAAGAATAATTCGGCTGGATTGGGTAAATAATCAGCAGTTTCTGGAGTTGTTCCAAAACTAATTTCGGATTGTTTGATACTTAAGTTAGCATCTTTTTTTGAAACGGAATTTGCTTTAATGGCATATTTCATAATTCTTTTTTTTATGTTTAATTGTTGAGAAAAGGTTAAAAGGTTATGAGTCTAGAAGGATTTGTGGAATTTGATTTTAGTTTTGGAAAATAGATTTATAAAAATAGAGAAGTTTTAATAATTGTTTTCAAATATAATAAAAGAAAGCTCTCATGAATTGAAGAGCTTTCTTTATTCAATTTTTAACTTATGCCATTTCTTATCTGTGTTGGTCAATAAGGATATTGTTTCCGTCTGGATCTGTTAAGGTTATGTGTGCAGGACCAGTTGTTTTTTCATTAGCTTCAGTCGTTAGTTCTATGCCTAATTTTTTTAGGTGATTTTGAATGACTCGAACTTCATCAAATTCTTCAATGTTTTGTGCATCGCTGTCCCAACCCGGATTGAATGTGATGATGTTTTCTGTGAACATGCCTTGAAAAAGTCCGATTACGGCTGTTTCATTTTTTAGGACAATCCAGTTTTGATCTATGTTTCCTCCTTTGTATTTGAACCCTAAATTTTCGTAGAATTCTTTTGATTTGTGAATGTCTTTTACGGCTAGACTTATTGAGAATGCTCCTAGTTTCATGGCTTTATATTTAGTTATTTTATTTTGACTCGTAGTTTATCATCCATTCTATGCCATATTTGTCTCTGAACATTGCGAAATAGGTACCGTCAGAACTTTCTGAAATTGGCATTTCAATTTTTCCACCTGCAGAAAGTCCGTTGTATAGCTTGATGGCTTCTTCTGGGCTTTCGGCACTAATGGAAATCTTAGATCTGTTTTCATTTTCATTGACTTTTCCTAGAATTTCGGGAACGTCATTTGCTATCAACCTATTTTTTCCAATGGATAATGCAATGTGCATTATTTTATGGGCTTCTTTTGCTGGTATAGGAAATTCGGGACTTGATACGTCTTTAAAACGGACTATTTTGGTGAATTCGCCACCAAAAATCGATTTGTAGAATGTGAAGGCTTCTTCGGCATTTCCATTGAAGTTGATGTGAGGATTGATTTGTGCCATGGTTTATTTTTTTAAGTTTTTTTCTTATTTCAAATATACTTAAAAAAGTTATGAAGTTCTAAGAACTCTTGTAAAAACAGAATTACTTATTGACTTGGTTTTAGTTCTTAAGTTTTTTAATTTCGGGAATGATGTATTCATCCAATAATTTTGCGGTTTGGTTGTGCGATTCCATTCCTCCATTAAAATAAGTGCTTGTTAAAACCACTACTAAATCTAATTCAGGAAAAACAGCTACTTTATTTCCACCAGTTCCTGTCATGAAATAGGCTTTTTCCTTTTCTTCTTTTCCAAATTCAGACAACCACCATAAATAGCCATATTCATAGTCGAACATTCCAACTTCAGCATGTGGTTTAGTTGATTCTGTAACAAAATCTTCTGAAATGATTTGTTCGTTATTCCATTTTCCTTTATTCAAATATAATTGACCTATTTTTAATAAATCCCGACTTTTTAGTCCTAATCCACCACCAGTCATTGGAATTCCTGTTGGTGTCATTTGCCAATGATAATCTGTTATACCTAGTTTTGAAAAGAGGGCTTTGTCTGCATATTTTTCTAATGAACCTGTAACGTTATTTATCACATCGCCCAAAACTACAACTCCAGCAGTACAATAACTGAAACTTCTACCGTATTTTGTATCTTTTGGTTTTTTTATCCATTCAGGAAATCCTTTAATTGGCAAATCCCAATAGAATTTTACCCAATTTTCTATGATGTACATGCGTTCTTCTTGTCCGCGTGAGTTTTCATTCCAATCGTCACATTCTAAAATGGAAGACATGGTAAGTAAATCTTCAATTGTGATTTTATCTTTTCGTTTGTCTGGATTTTGTAGGTCTTTGACTTTTGAGAATTTTGAAGCGACTTCATTAACCGATTTTAAAGATCCATTTTGAAGTAATGTTCCAATAAGTGTTCCTGTAATTGTTTTTGTAGCGGAACGTGTATTCTGTTTTGTATCAGAATTACTCTCATTGTAATAATTCTCAAAAATTATTTTTCCGTTATGCGCTATTACAATACTTGAAATTTGCTTGAATTGGTTGACAGAAACAAGACTGTCCATTTTTTTGATGGTTTCGTTTCCTAAAAGTTGACTTTCGACTTTCCAACCATCTTCTTTTTGAACTGGTTGAAAAGATGTGCTTTGAGCATTACTAGTTAGACCAACAGCTAATAGTAACATTGTGATTGTTGATTTGTACATTTGATTTGATTGATGATGAATCTATTAGACAAATTTTTTCACATATTGTTACAGTTTTATTTTTAAATGAAAGTATAATTTGATGGCTTTAGTGAATCTACAAGTATAAAATAAAATGATTAAGTAATCTAAATCACTTGACTATAACTTTTGGTGGCTTTTCTTAAGTTCTCGGAAAGAGATTTTAACCAAGTTAGTTGGTTGGAGATTAAGTAGGCTTCTTGTAAATGATGCAGGGTATCAGTATGTAATTCTGGATTTCCTTTTTCAATGTTTTCATCTCTATTTTTGGAAAGGACTTCAAAGGTTTTTAATAGTGTTTCTTCTGCTTCTTTTATCGTCTTTTCATCGTTTTGTTGTTCAGGAATTTTACCTACTAATTGTTCTGCAGCGATGTGTAAAGTGTTGGCAATTTTTTCAATCAAGACATTAAACTCTTGTGAGGCTGGTGTAGTTTTGTGATTCATAATGAAACTCCCAATAGAAGCTATGGCTGAAACCATTGTTTGGTTTAAGGTTACAAGATTATAGATCAACTCAAACTCCTTTTGTTTCGATTTAGGATCTTGCGTAAGTCGTTGAAAAGCAGCGTTTAAATTGCTTATGGCTAAAAAGACTTCTTTTCGGGCTATTTTATAAGCCAGTAGATTTTCGTCTTTTTCATGGTATAAGTCTTTTGTGGCTAAAATATAGCTTTTGTTTTTTTGAAGTGCGTTAACAAGTACATTTTTTAAATTGTTGACTTCCCAACTAGGCCATAACATATAATTAGCAACAATAGCAATGATGGCACCTATAATGGTATCTATAACTCTGTATTGGATAACTTCAAAAGCATTGGGATTGATTAAGGAGTATACAAAAACAATGTTGATGGTAATTAAGGCAGCAGCGGATTTATAATTTTGCTGAATTAGAGCTATGGATAAAGTTAAAGATATTATGGCTAAAACTCCGTAAACGATTGTGTTTTGAGTTAGTAATACAATTGCAATGGCTATGGCAGCTCCAATGAATGTTCCGATAATACGATCTTTTGAACGTTCTTTGGTTAGTCCGTAATTAGGTCTTATGATAACGATAATAGTTAAGAGAATCCAATAGGTGTTGTGAATATCTAATAGGGTTCCAAGTATAAAGGCAAATAGCATGGCTACAGCGAAGCGAAGAGCGTGCCTGAATAAGTAGGAGTTAAAGCTGAGGTTTTGAATGATTACATTTAAGTTATATTCTTGTAGGGTTAAAAACTGGCTTCCATCTTGGCGTTTTAACGAAACTTTTGAGGCTTCTTTTACATTGTCCATCACTCGTCTAATTGCTCTGATTTCTTCTAGTAAGAGTTCTTGATAGTCGTATAGGTTTTTTAGCACCAATGCTCCTTCTCTTGCTTTTGGAAGTTTTATTTCTTCTATGTATTCTGCAATGGCGTCATTCGCATTTGATAAAGCTTTTAATAAGTTGTCTTTATTGGGAAGTTTGTTATTTTGAATGAGTAGTTCAGCTAGTTTTATGAGGTGATTACCCATTACCTTATTTAGATTTTTTGAGGCTTTTAGGTGGTGTTTTTTATCGCTAAAGATTCGGTCTATTTCATGGTAATCAAGATGTTTGGCTTCTACAAGCTCAAATATATTGACTGACGAAATAAATATTAAGAGTTCTTTTTCATGGTAATGCGAACGACCAGAACGTTTTCTTCCTGTAAAAAGTACTTCTCTTAAGGTTTCATGTTTTTCATTTATTTGGGTTTGTAATACTAAGGCTTGTTTCATGAGTGCTTCCCGTTCCTCTCTTTTAGTTAAAAGTTTAGCTCTTAGTTTTAGGTATTTGCCAATGAGTCCAAGCGTGTCTGATAAGAGTTGGTTTTTATCTTTTTGTGGTGCCAATTTTTGAAAGGTGTAGGATACTAGTAAATACCAAAGTCCACCAATTCCCATGAGGCCAATGTGTTGAAAAATGGCTACAGTAGTTTCTTTTTGAATTGCAAAGGCAATCACCATTGATAATAGTCCAGAAAAAGAGACTAATGAAGCTCTAAAACCATAAACGGATATTAGAGAAACTATAAACGAAATTATAGCCATAGAAAACAATAGAAGCGGGAAGTAGGGTTTCGAAAAGAGTATAATAGCTGTAATTAACATGGTTAACCCTATACTAATTAAAATGGCATTGACTT